>DUVG01000258.1 GCA_012841175.1 Clostridium sp. | reverse complement strand
TAAATGGATGTAGGGTACAACTATAATCAAAAACAACCTATTTTTATATTTTAAGTATTCTTTAGCTGAGAATAGACTTGTAAAAGTCTTACCTGTACCCTATCGTGTCAAGGGAATGATACAAAATATTTATCCTTTTATTCTATTTTAAAAGATTCTTCTGTGTTTTTTGTGTATTATATCCAAGCAGATTTCTCTTTTAAATCCTTCCATTCTTTGCAAAAAGCAAGATAGCCTTCCCTATCTATTTCATCCTCTGGTAGAATTCTTTCTCCTGCTTTCTTATAAAAATCTTCAATTTGCTTTATAAAATTTAAAACTTCCTTTTTATATTGTAAGTAATAGTAAGTAGTTTTTAAATTCTCATCGGCTTCTATAGTTACTAAACCATTCTTATGTTTTATAGACCAATCCAACCCTTGGTCACATCCTATTATTTCCACCTTATTTCCTTCTTTATTGGCTAGCATAGTATTCCCACAGCAAGGGAACAAATGGTTTCCTTTGCCCTCTTGGTGGTCATCAAATAGAGACCTTAAGAGCCTTAGTCCTGCAGCACTTACTGTAGGAGAATATTTGATTATTTCATCATTTAACCTGATTTCCAAATCTCCATGCAAACAAAGATCTTCTTTATTATCATCACTGCCATCTATCCAATAGAGTTCCTTTATCTGAATTTCAAAATCATGGCAGTCTTCAAAAAAGTACTCTGGAAGCATCTCCCATAAGTCTTTTAGGACTTTTTCTTCTCTTGCAATTATATAAAGTCCTCTATCATCATAGAAGTAGAATATTCTTTTACTTTTTAAGTCTATAATATAAATTGATGAAGCTAGGTCATAGTCACCAGCAAAGTCTGTTAGACTTATCTGGCGGAATAGTTCCTCCATCATAAAACCTTCTACTTGATAAATTCTCCTTATAGGCTTAAGAAGTTCTCGACCATCTTCATAAAACCATTCATAAGTATATTCCTCTTTTCTTTTAAGATTTACTAAGATTGATTCTATAAATTTTACTTCTTTCTCTGGATTTGGATTAAATATATTATCATAGACTAGGAGCAAATCTCCCTCAAAATCAAGATGCCTAAAAATATCGCTAGCCTTTTCGACAGTTTCTTCTATATATAATTTTTCTTCTCCTAATGAAGACTTATAAGCTAAAGCACTATGAAGTCTCAACTTTGGTCTTAATTTAAAGAGAGGACCATTTTCAAAATCATATCCTTTTAATATTTCTTCTAAAATATCTTTTAAACTTTTATCCATATCTGCCATAATTTTCTCTCCTCTTGTCCTAGCTTAATCCGAAAAGTTTTCAAATAGATGTTCTAGGAGTTTTTCGTCTCCCACATCTTCAAAACTTTTAAACCGTTCAACTACCACATCTCCATCTGGAGAAAATTCTACTTCCCATCTTTGACCTGGAACTGCAACTTCTACCATAATATAATCATCTCTAACTGTATCTAGCTTGTAAAATATTTTCTTGTCTTCTAATTTTTTTAAAAATCTGGTCAGTTTTCTAAAGCTATTACCCCATAACCTTTTGGATAATTCTGATATATATGCTTGAGCCTCATTATTATCTGCCCCTGTTATACCCATATATATTTCTATTGCTTTTTTATTATTCCCTTGGTAAATTAGTTCTTTTAGATCCCGGTCTAATACATGGTCTGCATTTGTTCCATCTTCATTTATATAAAAACCATCAATAATTTCATTTATTCCACCACCAAAATACCAATTGTTATTCTCTATAAAATCAATGAACTTATGCCAAAATTCATCATAGCTTAAATCTTCTGGTACTGAAACAGATCCATTTATTTCAAATTCTTTTTCTCTTTTCATCCTTATCCCCCTAAAATTTAAATATTATTAACTTTCATTGTAAATTTCCAAGTCTTCGCTTAAAGGAAAAGTCAATCTAAAATTATCAATTATTTGCTTACTCTTAGAAATTATTAGGCTTAAGCTACTATCCCAGGCTACAATTTCTAAAGATGCTAAAGGATGTTGTAAGGAAAGTGGATTCTTCCAAAATCCTTCATAATCATCAGTATAGGGTAAACTATGATTTAGAATTTCTTTAATATCAATACTTTTTTCAAAGCCAGATAAAACACCCCAGATCCACTGAAAATCTTCCTTTTCTATAATATTAGTGAGTTCCTCTCCACTTAACCAACAATATTCTTTAGAAAATAAATCCTGATATTCTTTTGTCTTAGGATAGGCAACAATATCTGTAATCAACCAATTGTAGTCTTTTTGCACCATGTTTATTCCAGTAAAGATTCTATATAAATGAGTACAATATTCTTCTCCCTTTCTCAATATTGCCCCATACATCCTAATTCCTCCATTGATTAAATTATTTATTCTTATAACTCTATCTTTCTATACTTTAATAAAACTTCTTATATTTAGCGAAAATAACCTTTTCTTTTTCTTAATACTTATGGAAAAGGAGACCCTAATAGTGGATCTCCTTCTATTGTACTATTGATATTCTATTCTTTCTATACCCTTGCCAGAAATATAAATTGTTTTGATATACTTCCTAACAATATCTTCAGTAAGGTTATCTATGCTTCCAGCTTGTTTAAGCTCTTCATCTATT
>DUVG01000257.1 GCA_012841175.1 Clostridium sp. | reverse complement strand
CCATCAAAGCTTCACATTTAATGGAGATATTGTTTTGTCCCAGAATCATATGCTTAGTCTTTTTCTAAAATATATGGTTTTTGGAATCATTGCCCTTCCAGTATGGAGATACAGAATGAGCAAGCTGGAGGAATTTTAATATTAATAGGTAAAGAAAAAGCGACTACTCTAAGAAAAAATTTCTTAAAGTAATCGCTTTAATTATTTTTATATTATAAATGTTGCGTCTTATATAAAACTAACCTTATCTCCTTTTTAAGTGGGTAAATGTAATTTTAATTTTACCCGTAAAACTGCATGATCAGGATATCCCTTTTCGACATCTATTCTACCTGTTTTATCAACATCCATAGATAGATATTTCCCTTTATTTTTATCTACAAAATCCCAATCATATTCAACCTCCTCTACAGAGATATTTTTTGAAACCATTAAATGATCATTTTGTATATAACCATAATCAAAGTTATTATCAATAAGCTTTATTCCCCACGATTTTTTATTACTAGGTGTAAATGTTTTAATATCTTCTCCTATAATATCTTTCATCATTTGATAATTAAAAAATCTTGTTGTAAGTGGCTCTCCTTTATTATTTTTTTCATATAATTTTTTTGTTCTACTGTGGCTTGCTTTCAAATCTCCCCGAATATATGAATTATTAAAATCACCTAAAATTATTACGTTATCTAAATCACTAACATAATTTGAAAAATATTCAAATTGTTTTCTTCTTTCTTTATAATCATCTTCTGAACCATCATCTATACGAATACGAATCCCTAATATTTGATACTTTACTCCATTAATCATTATTTCTATGTGCAAAAAATTAGGAGCATTGTATATTGAGATTTTTGGTATTTTACTTATTATTCGTGTAACTTTTATATTTCTTCTAGTGGCAATTATAATTTGATTGCCCACCGTATTATATGATTCATAAAAATTATATTCATTAAGCTCTTTCATGAGTTGCAACACACTATCAGACTTAACTATCTCTGTAAATATTATTATATCTTCATTTTCTATCCTATCCTTAATAAAACCTGCAATTTTTACTTTTTTGTCTGACTGACAGTTCAAATTCCATTCTATAATTTTAAGTGACTTTTGCATATTTCTACCTCCCAAATTTCTGCACATACTTAAGCTTATATTGCACATACCCTACAAATATTAATCTCTAGTATATGGATTTACCACATAGCCCACTGGATATGCATCGACACAGTCCTCAAGTGGTGGAAAGTGTGAAAGCACATTATCTACAAAATCATAAAGATGATTGATATCATTTAAAAATTCCTGTGCAGTCCCAATATCTCTATATCTAAACAAATGAATCGCATTTCTTTTCTTCTGTACAGAATCAACCCAAAGGTATTCTGATGACTTAGCATCGACCCATAGCTTTCCAGAGCTAAAATTTTTAAGATCATCAAAGGAAGCTTTTTCAGGTTCTATCATTTTCCCTTTTTTATTTGTAATTGGGTTCTTACAATAATCATCATAATAAACAGAGTAAAAAAATTTTAGCCATGATTCAACTACTGCCCCTAGATTCGTACGTGCAAGAATCAGTTCACCTGTAGACATTGTTAGTCCTTTGTCAATCCAAATTTTCAATGTTTTAGTTAATTCACTTTGCCATTCAAGCATAGCATTATCCAACTTCTCTGCCACCGAATTTGGTGCTATCCCACGAGCCTCTTTCCATAAAAGAGCAGCATTATTAGTGAGTGTAACTAGTACATCGTAATTATCTCTTTTAGCCATTGATATCCTCCAACTATTTTTTCATGCTATTTATACATCTATTTATATTTCATATTTTTGTAGATTTGTTTATTTTCTTCTTTATAAAATTATCTCTTATAACACATATATCGCTATTTGCAATTTTCTTGTCTTCTTTATTGTAGCCTATCCACTTTGCTTTCAGGTAAATAATATATTTTCCCATCCCTAGCTATTAGCTGAACATCCTCGGCGTATAAATCACTTGTATCGCAATGATGCATTCCCTCGTAATCAGCAGACTGTGATGTAATCATACTTGCAGTGTTTTGTGCAATTGCTTTATATTTAAGTTCATTTTTGAAAAGACTTGGAATGTAGTGTAAAGCCCCATCAAAACCATCTCTTTTTCTTCTTGCTTCTTCAGTATCAATGTT
>DUVG01000256.1 GCA_012841175.1 Clostridium sp. | reverse complement strand
TCCCGGTATTGAATGCAGCATCTGCAAGGAGCAATGATGCAGTTTTAGCACCTTGTCCCCCACGTCCGTGCCATCTAATTTCAACAACCTTTCCCATAGCGGTAAACCTCCTCATTATATAATAATAAGCTGATCAAATCAGCTTATTTTTTAATTAAAGTAAATTTATTTATACTGATTAAAGTATAAATGGCTGTCAATTTTTTGTCAAGGAATCTATTCAAGTAAATTAACTGGAATATTATAAGATTATTTCCTAAAGGTGTATTGAATTATACATTGAAAATGTTTTTTAGAACTATAATCAATAAAACACCTGGTATTCCAAGTGCTCCAATAATAAATGCAGTAATAAAATTTAATGCTATGCTAAAATTTATAAAATTACCTATAAAGTTTATAATAAAAATTACTACTCCACCAAGTATAGAATTAAATATAAGTTTTACAGCTATTTTCATAGGGACAGCAAAAAATTTCCCTAAAAAAAACAAAATTATTATTCCTATTAAATAAGCAAACATTGTACTATATTCTACATACATTTTAATCCCCACTTAAAGCTATACTATTTTTCTTTAAATTATTTTTTATAATTTAAAATTTTTATCATTCCTGTATACTATAAGTATATAAGCTTGTTTTAGGATTTATTACAAATATTCTTTATTTATATGTTATTCCTTTTCTTTTTGCTAGTTTTAAAAAATATTCATATCTTACTTGACAGGCTTTTATTTTATAAGTATAGTAATCAATTATTTCATCATTTTGTGCATATTCAAATTCTCTATTTGCATTTATCCAATCATTACGAGCTCTATTTATACATTCTATTAGTTCTTTTTTGTCTAAAACATCATTATCACAAGCAATATCACTTTCTGCTTTTGGTAATAATTTGCTAAAAATTTTTGTAATAGGACTGTATTTTTCAACTTTTATATTTTGGTTGTTTTCTGTATTTAAACCCATATAAATCACCTTATATTATTAAATAATCCCTTTATATTATTTTATTCTATCTTTTAAAAACTGTTCACATTCTTCATTAATACAAGTATAATCAAAATTTATAGGGTCTATACATAACTTTCCATACTTATTTATAAATTTTATTTAAAATCTCTTACTTTACCGATTTAAATTCAGTCCAAAATTTATTATCTTTTACATCAACAACACAATAAGTTTTATTTCTACCATATACTGGGCGTCCTATGCTTCCAGGATTTAAAACTAGCATTCCATCACAAAACATCTCTTCAGGAACATGGGTATGTCCAAAAAATACTGCATCTACCCCTAGCACCTTCCCTTTATTTATTATTCTTTGATAATCACTTTTTACTCCATAATAATGACCATGGGTGATAAATATTTTTTTACACTTTACCTCAATAATTTTTTCCATTGGTACATTTCTGTCCCAATCATTATTTCCTCTTATTACCTCATAGTTCAAATTTTCAAATTTCCTTTTTACTGCATCCATATCCTTAGCAAAATCCCCTAAATGTATAACCAATTCACAATGCCTGTCCTTTTTTAATACTTTTATAATTCCATCAGTAATCCCATGGGAATCACTAAAAACAAATATGCTCATGATATAATAACTCTCCTTTTTTTCAAATTGCTAAATTAATTATAACATTTTAATTTAAATAAAATTTTTCCTATTTAGGAAATTTTTCTGATTTTGTAGTCATTTTTTTATATTTTATGACGATATTTTATATATTTGTAATGAAAATTCTATTGTCTTTTTTCTTTAAAATTGAGATAATAGATTATACAGGTATCAAAGACATGATTCATACTCACATATTTACCATCATACTTATAGAATATCAATGGGTAAATGTCTTTGTATAGTTTCTTTTTATACTAAGTATCAAAAAATAGGATTTTTAGCAATATGGTATTTACTACTAAATTCATAGCAATAATCATTTTTTGTAATTGGGGTGTTTTTATGATTAATCCATTAATTCAAAAATTAAAGGACAAAAACAAGCTTCTTATTTATATACCATTGTCCATTATAGCAGTTTCCTTAATTTTGTCTCTAGTTTTTGCCATTGCCATTTTATCTAATAAAAAAATATATAATGGCGTATATGTAAATGATATTAATATGGGAAAAATTACTTACTCTGAAGGATACGATCTTTTGAACTCTATTTATACAGACAAAATTAATGAAGTTGAAATAACTTTGACAAATAATGATTTTTCTAAAAAATTTAATTTATCTGAATTTCACATTGTCTACGATATAGATAATGCTGTAAAAAAGGCTTATGATATAGGCCGAAGTGGTAACATATTTAAACGATTAAAAGATATTTTAAATGTTAGTAAAAATGGAATTATAATTGATTTAGAATTTTCCTTCAATGAAAAAAAACTTAAAGACTCTATAGAGGATTTTTATAAAAATTCTCTTATTGAAGTTCAAAACCCTGATATTATTATAGAAGAGAACAATGTATATTTTTATACTGGAAAGCCTGGCACTGCTTTAAATAAAGATGAAGTTTTTGAACATATTTATAACTGTATAAAAACAGTTTCAAATGAATCCTTTGAAATTCCTGTAGAAACAATTATGCCTGATGATGCTAACATAGATGATATATATAATAAGGTTCTCAGACAATCAAAAAATGCCAGCGCATCCGTTGAAAACAATGAGGTTGTTGTGGTTCCTCATATTAGAGGTATAGAAATTGACAAATCTGAACTTAAAAATATTATAGAAAACAATAAAAATAAATTTGATACAAAAAAAGAATTACCTGTTTCTTTTATTGAACCTGAAATTAAAACTGAAAATATAGGAGATTACTTATTTAGGGATGTGCTTGCATCATACACCACATATTTTACAACTGATACACAAAATAATGCTAATAGAGGCGTTAATATCAGACTTTCTTCTTCTAAAATTAATGGAACATTGTTAGGACCTGGTGATGTATTTTCCTTTAATGACGTTGTAGGACCTAGAACTAGTAGCAGAGGCTATTTATCTGCATATGTCTATACAAATGGAAAAATTGTACCTGATGTTGGAGGAGGTATTTGTCAAGTTTCAAGTACTCTATACAACGCCGTAATTTTTTCTGGATTAGAAACAGTTTATAGAATGAATCATATGTTTACAGTAGGTTATGTTCCATATGGGCAAGATGCAGCTGTTTCATATAACGAACTTGACTTGCAATTTAAAAACAATACCAATTGGCCAGTAAAGATAAATGCCTATGCCACAAATAATAGTGTTAAATTTGAAATTGTGGGCACCAATGAAATTCCTGAGAAAAAAATAGAAATTGTAAATGTGCAGATAAGTTCTACTCCTGCACCTGTTAAATACATTGATGATCCTAATATGCCTCAGGGAACTTCTGTGGTTATCCAAAGTGGTAAGCCTGGTTATGTTTATGATACTTATAAGGTAACTAAAATAAATGGGGTTGAAACAGAAAGAGTGCTTTTGCATCGCAGCAGATATAATCCATATCAACACATTGTAAAACGTGGAACAAAAGCAGTTGAAAATGAACAATCTGATGCTTTGGTTAATTCATCTGAAATAATTGAATTGCCAGAAGATAATATTCCTGCAACACATTAATAAATCAAAATAGAACTCTATCATTTATATTAAAAATACAGGAATCTTGTTAATGTTTATTAGAGATTCCTGTATTTTTTTATATTTAAAAAAGTTTTTTATTTTAGTAGCTATTAACACTCTCTGCCATATTATTTCTTAATATTGTGGATATTTCATCAATTTTATCTTCGTCAGCCTTCATACTAAATAATATTTTTCCTTCTCTAACATCTGCTTCATATTTTTCACTTCTATCTTCTGGGATACCTAAATCTATAAGACTTCCCACAATCCCACCTGTAACGGCACCTGATAATAATCCCGCTATAGGACCTGCTGCTGCAATTATACCAAGACCGGGGATAACCATACTTCCTGCACCAATAAGAAGTCCTGCAGCACCCCCTAAAATTCCTCCAGTTACTACACCATTAGATATATTATCGTTTTTCATTTCCATTGTATTTCCTTCATCATTTTTTCTTGCTACAATTGAAATATCATCTGTTCTAAGTCCTTGTTCTTTTATTTGTTCTGCCGCCCTTTGTGCATTATCCTCATTATTAAAAATCCCAACTATTGTTTTTGCCATAAACAGCCTCCTTCTCTTATTTATTCATTTATATCATTAGATAAATCTATGTAATTTATACATTTATTTTAAGTTTAATCAACTAGTTTTTATTTATATATAAAAATGTAATTATATTTTAATTTTAAATATATATCTTTTAAGTGTATAATTAAAATAGCAACTAATGAGAAGGGGGATTTTTTAATATGAAGAAGTACATATCTTTCTTTTTGATTTCTCTACTAATTTTTTCATTTTCAACAACATGCTTAAATGCTCAAGAAAATGCTGAGGATTTTAAAAAGATTAGGGATAACTGTGCAGAAGCACTTGTTAAATTAAACATTTTAAAAGGATATGAGGATGGAACTCTAAGACTTGATAATAAAATTCTTAGAAGTGAATTTATAACTTTAGTTGTAAGATTAAAGGGACATCATCATGATGCCGATATAAATAGTATAAGAATAAATTTTAAAGATATTGAGGAAAAGCACTGGGCATATAACAACATAAAGCTGGCAGTTAAACATGGCATTGTCACAGGATACCCTGACAACACAATTAAGCCAAACAACAATGTAACTTATGCAGAAGCTTTAGCAGTTGTAATCAACGCACTAGGTTATGAAGATACTTTAGAAGGTGATTGGCCTGACAATGTTATTAAAAAGGCTACAGAGCTTAATTTAGACAGAAATCTTAATCTTGAAGCAAATACTCAAATTACACGTGGAGATATGTCTATAATAATTTATAATGCTCTATCAATCCCGCTAAAATCTGAATAACTTATATAATAGTAAAGTTTAGGAGATATGAAATGCAATTAGAATATATGCTATTAATAATTATAATGTTAATAATTATACCTATAGTGGCTATATCCTCAAATGACACAGCTTTTTATATTATTACATCCATTATTGTGGCTATTTCTTCTTTAAAATCTTTTTATAATAACTTTTTTGGGATTAGGATTAGTGAAGAAGATATAGACGAAGAAGACATAGAGTTTTTAGAGGAAGTTGAAAGTCAAATAAATTTAGATTTATATAAATTAGGAAAGGGTTTTCAGACAATTAAGTCCCTTATCATTATAGTGTTTTATATATACTGTGCATTTTATCTACAGTATTTTTGGTTAAAAGCTTTGTCAATATTTGTGATAGTACATTGGGTTTATATTTTATTTTATAATTTACAAAAATCAATAGATTGTAATTCAAAAGAAAAAGAAAGTTTTTTAAAACGGTTTTATATGCTTATTATAAATATTTCTGCTTTAGTAATAATTTCATTTAGTGCTTATAGTAAGTTTTTTCAGCGTTAATACAAGAAGGAGAGAGGCCTCTCCTTCTTTATTTATTATAAACAAATTTATTTTCATAAAATTCCTTATCCAATGCTATTGTGGATTTGTGTTTTTTTCTTTATAATCATAGTAAATAGATAAAAAACTTTGGGGTGGTCAATTGAAAAAATTAAAATGTTGTATTCCTAATATTATTACTTTTATAAATTTGTCTTTGGGTTTGACAGCTATTTTATTGGCAGTTAACAGTACTTCTTCTTCATCAAATTTAATTTATTCCTGCCTTCTTATAATGGTAGCTGCTGTTACAGACAGATTAGATGGTAAAGTAGCAAGGTTTTTCAAAGTAACTAGTGATTTTGGAAAAGAACTTGATTCTCTTTCTGATTTAGTATCCTTTGGTGTTGCTCCTATTGTAATTGCATGGGAGATCACTTTTATACATTTTGGAATCTTAGGATATGTTCTTTCTCTTCTATTTGCACTCTCTGGTGCTTATAGACTTGCAAGGTTTAATATTAGCAATTTAGAAAATGTATTTATGGGACTTCCAATAACCATTGCTGGTACCCTTCTTACAATTGTAAATTTATATAACTATTTTGCTCAAATTAATATGCGTTATACAAATACAAATGCCACCTTGACTGTTATTATTACAATTTTCCTATCATTCTTAATGGTTAGCAAAATCAGCATAAAAAAAAGATAAAAAAAGTGAGATGTTTTAACCTTTTGTCCACAGTAGAAAATAATAATAGTAGTCAAAATATATTAGTATAAAAATAAGCCACTTTCAATATAAATACTTGAAAGTGGCTTATTTGGCGGAGAAGCGGGGATTCGAACCCCGGCGCCGGTTAACCCGACCTAACGGTTTAGCAAACCGTCCCCTTCAACCTACTTGGGTACTTCTCCAAATACTGGCGGAGAGACTGGGATTCGAACCCAGGGTAGACTCACGCCTACTCCGGTTTTCAAGACCGGTGCCTTCAACCAGCTCGACCATCTCTCCGTGTTGTCACAAGAAATAATATAACATGTAACCATCTATTTTGTCAAGTCTTTTTTCATCTCTTTTTATTGTTAATTTTTATTAATTCTATAATAAATATAGAAACTATTTGTTTTATTTTTTAATTTCACTTATACCATTCATATATTTTTGTAATGCTTCTGGAATTTCAACTGTTCCATCTTCTCTCTGATAATTTTCTAATATACATGCAGTTGTCCTTCCTATTGCAACTCCTGAACCATTTAAAGTATGAGCGTATTCAGGTCTTTCTTTAGGTCCTCTTCTAAATCTAATACCTGCCCTTCTTGCTTGAAATGCTTCAAAATTACTACATGAAGATATTTCTACATATCTGTTATAACTAGGCATCCAAACTTCTATATCATATTTCATTGCTGCTGCAAACCCTAAATCACCTACGCATATTTTTACAACTCTATAGGGTATTTTAAGTAGTTTTAAAACATCTTCTGCATCATTAGTTAAAGATTCCAATTCTTGATAAGAGGTTTCAGGTGTGGTTATTTTAACAAGCTCTACTTTGTTAAATTGATGTTGCCTTATTAATCCTCTAGTATCTCTTCCAGCTGAACCAGCTTCCGATCTAAAACATGCAGAATAAGCAGCATTTTTTATTGGTAATTCATTTATATCTAGAATCTGCTCTCTATACATATTTGTTACAGGAACTTCTGCTGTCGGAATTAAAAAGTATTCTGTATCAGCTACCTTAAAAGCATCCTCTTCAAATTTAGGCAGCTGTCCTGTTCCCACCATACTATGTCTATGAACCATGAATGGAGGAAATACTTCTTTATATCCATGTTTATCTATATGTAAATCAAGCATAAAATTCATCAAGGCTCTTTCTAAACGTGCACCAAGGCCTTTATAAAACATAAATCTAGCCCCTGTAACTTTAGAAGCTGTTGTTGAGTCTAATATATCTAAATTTTCCCCAATTTCCCAGTGAGGTTTAGGATCAAATTCAAATTTTGTAGGTTCTCCCCACTTTCTTATTTCTACATTATCTTCATCAGTTTCTCCCATTGGAACAGTTTCATTGGGTATATTTGGTATAGTCAAAAGTATTTGATTTAATTTTTCATCTATATTTCTAGTTTCCGTATCTAATACTTTTATTTTATCAGATAAATTTTTCATTTCTTCTAATAGTGAAGTTGTATCTTTTCCTTCTTTTTTATACACAGGTATCTGCTTTGAACTTTCATTTTGTTTATATTTCAAAGTTTCAACTTCAGCTAAATTCTTTCTTCTTTTTTCATCAAGTTTTAATAACTCATCAACATCAAAATTTTCCTTTCTTTTTGACATAGCATTTTTTAAAATTTCTGGATTGCTTCTAATTAATTTAATATCTAACATAGTAAAACCCCTTACTTTTAATTTTTTTATATTTTATTTATATTAATTTTAAACTCTTTTTACTTACTTTCTATAATATTTAAAAGATTTTGTGCCTCCCCAATATAATTACTTGAGGGGTACTTGTTTATAAGTATCTTCAAATTTTTTTTTGCCAATTCATATTCTCCCATTCTATATTCAGAATAAGCAATATAATAGTAGCAGTCATCTGAAAAATACTCATCTTCTACAATTTTTAAAGAATAACTTAAATTAAATTTAGCATCTTTATATTCTTTTTCAATATAATTATTATACCCTTCTTTGTAAAATTCCCAAGGAGCTTTTTTATCTATTTCTTCTTTTAATTTATTATATTTTTTTAATCCATTTGAATTTAATTTGTTTTTATCCACATTCTCTAGCAAAGTAATTGTAGTTTTTATTATTTCACCACTATTATAGTATTCCTCAGCTTCTAATAATAACTCATAATTATTTACCTGTTGGCTTTTTTCATTTTCACTTTCTTTGTTTTTTATTTTTTCTTCTAACTCTTCATATTCAACTGACTTTTCTTCTAAAACATTATTTAATTCTTCTATTTTTTTATATAGCATTTCATTTTCTTCTAAAGCAGTTTTTAAATTATGGCTGGAAATACTTCTTTCTTCTTCATTAGATATTAGTTTATTTCTATACTCATCAATATTTCTTTTATACTTAATCTGGCTATAACCTGTTAATAGAAGTAAAATAAATACACAGGTAAATAATATTACTGCATAAATCCAAATTGTATTTTTACCCTTTTTATTATACATTTTTATTCTCCCTTAATAACTATATATTTAATGTATTATACTTCTACTCCCATATAATTTTTTTATAACACTTCAATTTAAAGTAGTTTTTTATTTATTTTTATTTAACTAGATTTATATTTTATATACTTTTATTCTAATGTTTTTGCTTTTCTAGCTATATCTATAGCTTGTATTTCTTCTGCAGATAAAATATGTTTTGAATTTCCCCTTCTTATCAATTTAGCATATGTTGTTGAATTTTCTCTTGCATATATTCCATTAATAACAACACCATCATCATTATCATCAAGAAGTGCTATAACAAAACTTAATTCACTCCCCACACCTTCAAAAGCATTATATCTTATTACACCAACTTTTTGAATACAACGTTGGAGATTTCTTTCTATTTTACTTAATTTATATTCCAATTCTTTATTTTTAAGTGATGTTTCATTTGTAAAATTAAAAACATCACAAAGCATCTTTTCTACACTTTTTTCTTTTGTTTCATCCATTATTTTTTTATATTTTAATTTAAATTTTTTAAATTTTATAT
>DUVG01000255.1 GCA_012841175.1 Clostridium sp. | reverse complement strand
GCAGGTACAACAACAATAAAATCTGCTTTTTTAGCAAGGGAAATATGACCTATATCCCAAGTTAGAGGATTGTCAAACATTCCTATTGTAACAGGATTAGCAGATATAGACCTGAATGTAAGAGAATTAACAAATTCAGTAGCATTCTTTGTCATTATAACATTTACATCTAAGCCAAGTTTTTTTAGCCTACTAACAACTTCAACAGCCTTGTACGCTGCTATACCACCACATACTCCAATAACTGCAGTCTTTCCTTTGAGCACAGTTTCAGCTCCTCCCCATAATAAAACCAACCTATTTTATTCCGCTCTTTGTTCTAATGTATGTAATCTTTTCTTCATCAATCTCGTTAATAGCAATAGTAACAGACTTTTCTGATTCACATTCAGTAAGTTTTTGAGCACCATCTGTCAGCTGTCTAGCTCTCTTTGCAGCAGCAACTACTAATGTATATCTGCTATCTACTTTTTCTAGCAATGAACCTATTGCTGGCTCAATCATTGTTCTATATTTTTTCATAATGCTCTCATATCTCCTTCCTTCTATATTTGAAAATAGAAATATAATATACTTAAAATGCAACACACAAAACAATGGCAAATTTTACTTGGGTTTAAAATTTACCTTCTAAATTAAATAAGATAGACCTTTTCTTTAATTTAGCTGTAGGGTTAATAGATTTACTCATTAACATCTTCTTCTGCTACTTCTACATCTTTGGCATTTAATCTATGAGCAACTGTCTCTGGTTGGACTGCAGACAGTATAATATGATCACTATCAGTTATAATCACCGCTCTTGTTCTTCGTCCATAAGTAGCATCTACAAGCATTCCCCTGTCACGTGCTTCCTGTATTATTCTCTTTATAGGTGCAGATTCAGGACTAACTATTGCTATAAGCCTGTTTGCAGAAACAATATTGCCAAAGCCTATATTTATTAATTTCATCAAATATTCCTCCCGTTTACACGTCATACTACTCTATATTTTGTGTTTGTTCCCTTATTTTTTCTAATTCACTTTTTATTTCTACAACTTTTTTTGATACAAATAAATCATTGGCTTTTGAACCAATTGTATTTACTTCCCTATTCATTTCTTGAAGCAAAAAGTCCAGCTTTCTTCCAATGGGTATATCCATTTCTAATGTCTCCCTAAATTGGCCAATATGGCTTGTCAAACGCACTAATTCTTCATCAATATTACATCTATCAGCAAAAATAGCAATTTCCATCATCATTCTATTGTCATCTAATACCTGTTGGTCCAATAATTCTTTTATTCTATTTTCTAATCTACACTTATATTCTTTCACAATTTCGGGACATCTTATGCTTATTTCTTTAATAATATTTTCAATTAAAAATGTCCTTTTAACTAAATCAGCCTTTAAACCCTCTCCTTCAACTCTTCTCATATCAACTAATGATTCTAAAGCATTATCTAGAGCTTTTAACAGCAGTTCCCAAAGTTTTTTTTCATCTTGTTCTGCTTTCTCAACTTTAAGAACATCTGGAAACTTTGCAATGAGAGATACAGATATATCATCCTTTAGTTCATACTTATCTCTTAAAAGTTCCATACTTCTTATGTATGTTTTAACAAGTCCCTCATCTATTAATATACTTTTAGAATCTTCTGAGAAATCATCATAGCTAATATAAATATCTGCTTTACCTCGTGATATTACTTTTCCAACTTTTTCTCTTATCTTATCTTCTAAAAATGAAATTTGTCTTGGAATCTTTATATAGAAATCGCAATACCTGTGGTTAACTGTTTTTATTTCAACTAAAAACTCCCTACCATCCCCTTGAGATTTTCCTCTACCAAAACCTGTCATACTATAAACCATTTTTTTCATCCTCTTCTATATGGACTTAATACCTAGATATATATTCTATATGGACTTTATGTCTAAACATATACCTAAATATATATAAATCTATGTTTTTAATTAATATTTTATAAATACCAAAATTTATACGTATTTTTCAATACGTATTATAACACAACCTTTTTAAAGCTGCAAACAAAATAAAAACACTATAAACTTATCCTTCTGAAACATTTTTTATTGCCTGTAAAACCCTGGATTTTTCAAAAGGCTTGACAACAAAATCTTTAGCACCCATTTTTATAGCTTCAACCACCATGGATTGCTGCCCCATCGCGGAAACCATTATTATTCCTGTATTCGGACTATACTTTAATATTTCTTTTATAGCAGATATTCCATCCATTTCTGGCATTGTAATGTCTAATGTTATAATATCTGGTTTGTGGATTTTCACCTGCTCAATAGCCTCAAATCCATTGGAACCTTCTCCAACTACCTTGTAGCCTTCTACTTCTTCAATCATTTTCTTTAAAAGAGTGCGCATAAAAACAGCATCATCAACAACAACAAATCTCAGATCATACATAGCCCACATCTCCTAATTCATACATTAGTATTGATAAAACAACAACTCCAGCCGTTTCTGTCCTCAGTATTCTTGGCCCTAAAGAAATGATATTAAAATCGTTTTTAAGTGCTAATTCTATTTCCCTGTCACAAAATCCTCCTTCAGGTCCTATAAAAATAAATATATCTTTACTATTTGATTTTTCCTTTAAAATACCCTTTATTCCTTGAGATTTTTCCTTTTCATAAGGTAATATTCTAAAGCCATTATTAGGAAGTGTTTCTATTGCTTCTTTAAAAATTATTGGATACTCTACTTGAGGAATAATGCCTCTATTACACTGTTTTGCTGCTTCCATAGAAATTCTGTTCCATCTTTGATGTTTCTTTTTATAATCTTTATTATTTGAAATTTTAACAACTGTTCTTTCCGTAATAACAGGGACTATTTTCTTTACACCTAATTCTACTCCTTTTTGTATTATATAATCCATTTTGTCAGACTTAGGTAACCCTTGGAAAAGAACTATGTCCACAGGTGGTTCTGAATTATTTTTAAAAGAACTAATAATTTTAGTATCCACTGTGTGCAAATCTATTTTTTGTATCTGTACATGATAGTCAGTTCCTAACCCGTCAGATACTATTATATTATCTCCACTGTTTAATCTCAATACCTTTTTTATGTGAACAACATCTTCACCTGTAATTATAATAGAGTCAGATGAAATGTTTTCACTATTTACAAAGAATTTGGACATCTAAATACAATCGCCACCCATTCTCCTAATTCTAGTACTTCTTCACAACTAAATGCTTTTTTTGTATACTCATCAATAACTTCCTGTTTTCTTTCCTTTATAATACCTGATGTAATAAAAATACCTCCTTCTTTTATATAAGAAGGAATATCACAGGAAAGTCCAATTATTACATCTGCAATAATATTGGCCACAATTAAATCCGACTTTATTTCTTCTATATCACTTAACACACCTTTTACAGCATGAATATTTTCAACTTTGTTTATTATAGAATTTTCCTTTGTAATCCTTACTGCTACTTCATCTATGTCAAGAGATGTAATATGGGATGCTCCTAATTTAGAAGCAATTATTGATAAAATCCCAGTTCCACATCCCACATCAATAACTCTATCCCCTTTATTTATATACCTTTCTAATAGCACTGCACACATACTTGTAGATTCATGGGTACCTGTTCCAAAAGCCATGCCGGGATCAAGTTCAATAACTATTTCATCTTCTTTTTTATTATAAACTTCCCAAGACGGCTTTATTACTAATTTATCTGTAATATGAAATGGCTTATAGTATTTTTTCCATGATGTACTCCAATCCTCTTCATCAACTTCAAAATACCCGGAAAATCCTTCTCCCACATCAAGAAAATTTTTAATAAAACACAATTTTTCCTCAATTAAATCCACTATTTTAGATATATCTTTTTCCTGGGAAAAATAAGCTCTAATTACTACAGTATTACCTAAACTTTTTATAAATTCCTCATCAGCATAGTCTAAAGAATCCTGTCTTAAAATTTCTTTTTTTATATCATTTGGATTTTCAATAGAAGAACCTGCTGACCCTATGGAAGAAAGCATTTCACATATTGCATCTTGAGCTTCCTCAGTTGTCTTTATCACAATTTCATACCATTTCATTATTTTTCCTCCAGACAAATCATCTTAAGCATTACATGCCCAATGCATTTTTCATTTTATCAAAAAAACTCTTTCTCTGTTCATGTACTTCATCACCAATTAAATCTGCAAACTCTCTTAGTACACTTTTTTGTTTCTCATTAAGCTTTCTAGGAACCTCCACATTAACTGTAAAGTATTGATCTCCCTTTGAATTTGTTCTTCCAATAGGTACACCTTTACCTTTCAGTCTAAACCTTGTACCCGTTTGAGTTCCTTCAGGTATAACAAACTTTTCTTTTCCATAAACAGTAGGTACTTCTAATTCTGTTCCTAATGCTGCCTGAGTAAAAGTAATAGGTATTTCACAAAAAATATTGTTCCCTTGACGAGTAAATATTGGATGAGGTTTTACCCTAACTGTAAAATAGATATCCCCATCTGGTCCTCCTTTAGAACCAGGTTCTCCAGCTCCTCTTAAAGGAAAAGTCTGCCCATCTGAAATTCCTGCTGGAACTTTTATTTTTAATCTTACAGTTTTTTTCACTCTTCCTCTTCCATTACACTCTTCACAAGGATCTGTTATAATTTTTCCTTCACCATGACATGTATCACATGTTTTAATGTTAACAAAATGCCCAAAGGGGGTTCTTTGCTTATATTGAACTTGGCCTGTACCTGCACATTGCTGACAAGTTTTAGGCTTACTTCCAGCCTTTGAACCACTTCCTTCACACTTTGAACATACATGCATTTTATTTATAGGAACTTCTTTTTCAACTCCAAATATTGATTCTTCAAAGGTCAATTCCATTGCAAAATGTAAATCAGCACCTTTTTGTGGGCCTCTTCTTGTTCTAGTTCTTCCCCCAAATGCTGAACCACCAAAAAATGTTTCAAATATATCTCCAAAATCAAAATCACTAAATCCTCCACCAAAGCCACCAAAACCACCAAACCCACCTGCATCATTAGCTACATGACCAAATTGGTCATATTGGGCTCTTTTTTGAGAATCACTTAATACTTCATATGCTTCAGCAGCTTCTTTAAATTTAGCTTCGGCAGTTTTATCATTTGGATTCATATCAGGATGATACTTCTTTGCTAATTTTCTATATGCTTTTTTAATATCGGCATCGGATGCATTTCTATCAACCCCTAAAACCTCGTAGTAATCCCTTTTATGATCCATCCAATCAACTCCTCCAAGTTAATCCTTCTTTTCATATATAATCCAAGTTATTTTTGTAACTTGGATTATATATGCTATAAAACCTATTTATTTTTTTCCTCTTCATCATCTACAACTTCATAGTCTGCTTCATATACGTTTTCCTGTCCACTTTCAGCGTTTTCTCCCATATTAGGGTCTTGTTGAGCTGCTTGAGGATCTTGTTGATATATTTTTTGAGATATGTCATAAAAGGCTTTTTGCAAACTTTCAGTAGCATTTTTAATAGCATCAACATCGTCACCTTTTAATGCCTCTTTTACCTTTTCAATTTCTCCCTGAATTTTTGATTTTTCTTCATCGTTTATTTTATCACCTAAATCATTTAATGTCTTTTCCGATTGAAAAACCATGGAGTCTGCATTATTTCTAATCTCAATAGCTTCTTTTTTCTTTTTGTCCTCTTCCTCAAATCTCTGTGCTTCCTTAACAGCCTTATCTATTTCTTCTTCACTAAGATTGGTACTTGCTGTAATTGTAACTTTTTGTTCTTTTCCTGTTCCCTTATCTTTTGCTGAAACATTAACAATACCGTTAGCATCTATGTCAAATGTTACTTCAATTTGTGGCACTCCTCTTGGTGCTGGTGGAATACCATCTAAGTTAAACTCACCTAGGAGTTTATTGTCTGCAGCCATTTGTCTTTCACCTTGGAACACCCGTACAGTCACCGCTGTCTGTCCATCTGCGGCTGTTGAGAAAATCTGACTCTTTTTGGTTGGTATTGTAGTGTTTCTTTCAATAAGTTTTGTAAATACTCCACCTAATGTTTCAATACCTAAAGATAATGGTGTTACATCTAATAAAAGTAAGTCTTTTACATCACCAGTAAGTACACCTGCCTGAATAGCAGCTCCTATAGCAACACATTCATCTGGATTTATTCCTTTAAAAGGTTCTTTTCCATAATATTTTTTAACAGCCTCTTGAACTGCAGGTATTCTTGTTGAACCTCCAACTAGAAGTATTTTATCTATTTCATTTGGCTCAAGAGATGCGTCTGCCATAGCTCTTTTTAGTGGCACCATAGTTTGTTCAACTAAATCAGCTGTTATTTCTTCAAATTTAGCTCTTGTAAGAGTAGCATCTAAATGCTTTGGTCCTGATGCATCTGCCGTAATAAACGGAAGGTTAATATTAGTTGTAGTAACCCCCGAAAGCTCTATTTTTGCTTTTTCAGCTGCTTCCTTAAGCCTTTGCATTGCCATTTTGTCCTTTGATAAATCAATACCACTGTCTTTTTTGAAAGTATCTACTAAATAATTAATTATTCTATCGTCAAAATCGTCTCCACCTAGCTTGTTGTTACCACTTGTAGCCATTACTTCAAAGACTCCATCTCCAATTTCTAATATGGATACGTCAAAAGTTCCTCCACCTAAGTCAAATACAAGTATCTTTTGGTCCTGCTCTTTATCTAATCCATAGGCTAAAGCTGCAGCCGTTGGTTCGTTTATTATTCTCAATACTTCAAGTCCTGCCACTTTTCCTGCATCCTTAGTAGCCTGTCTTTGTGAATCGCTAAAATAAGCTGGAACTGTAATAACAGCTTTAGTTACCTTTGTACCTAAATAGCTTTCCGCATCTGCTTTTATTTTTTGCAAAATCATGGCAGATATCTCTTGAGGAGTGTAGCCTTTACCATCTATATTTACTTTTTTATCAGTACCCATATCTCTTTTTATGGACATAATAGTTCTGTCTGGATTTGTTATAGCTTGCCTTTTAGCTACCTGTCCTACTAATCTTTCATTTGTTTTGGAAAAAGCAACCACCGACGCTGTTGTTCTGTTTCCTTCTGAATTTGGAATAACAACGGGTTCTCCTCCTTCCATAACAGCTACACAAGAGTTAGTGGTTCCTAAATCTATACCAATTACTTTTGACATAATCATTCCTCCTTTAAATAGTAATATTAAGTAAATTTACGTTATTAGCTATTTTAATTTATTTTTTAGTTAGCAACCTTAACCATGCTATACCGTATTACTTTATCTTTACATTTATAGCCTTTTTGCAATTCTTCAACAATTACATTTTCTCCATAAGAATCATCTTCCACATGCATAACAGCATTGTGCTTGTTTGGATCAAAGCTGCTGCCCACACCTTCTATTTCAGTAACCTCTAATTTTCCTAGTACTTCTTTAAATTGCTTATAGATTAAGTCAATACCTTCTTTTAATGTTTTAGAGTCTGCATCTTTACTTGATGCTTCAACAGCTCTTTCAATATTATCTATTACAGGCAAAAAAGCCTTTACCACATCAGTTAGAGCACTATCATATATTTCACTTTTTTCCTTTGCAGTTCTCTTTTTGTAATTATCAAACTCTGCAGCCACTCTTTGAAACATACTTATATACTCTTCGCACTGTTTTGATTTTTCATCAAGTTTAACCTTTAACTGGTCAACTCCCTCAGAATTATTGTTTTCTGATTCTTCATTAATTATAGTATCTTCTTCTACTGTTTCTTCAACAGCAGCTTCATTATTTCTTATTTCTTGGTTTTTGTCATGCAAATCTTTATCTCTAGTCATTTGAACATCGACACCTCCTTATATTTATACTTCATTTGTAAAAACCTCACTTAATTATATATAACTATTCAATATCATATCAAATATTTTTTTCGTTTTCTCCAATTAACTTCCTAATTTCTTCATTTGCTTTTTTTCTCATATAATCCATGGCAGCCAATACCTTTGAATACTCCATACGTGTAGGACCAATTACCCCAATTGTCCCTACCACAACATTTCCTAAATTATATGTGGTGGTAATAAGGCTGCAATCTTTCATCTCTACAATTTTATTCTCTTCTCCAATGGTTATTGTAATATAGTCACCATCTTTATAAACATTATTAAGAATTCTTCTCCAAACGTCCTTAGCATCCATAAGGTTTAAAAATTCTTTTGCCCTCATAACATCACTAAACTCTGGATAATTGAGCATATTGATTGTACCATCAAGATAAATTTCAGGACAATCAATTTGATTTATACAGTTGGTTACACCATTTAATATAGGAAGTAAAATACCACGGACATTTCCTAATAATAATTCTATTTCTTTTATAACAGATGCATTTATATTATCTATAGTGAGGTCTTTTAGCTTTTCATTAAATATATTAGAAACAGTTATCAACTCTTCTGGAAGAACTGTTTCAGGGATATTTATCAAACTATTTTTTATAACTCCTGCATTTGTTAAAACAACAATAAGAGCTTTTCCCTTTTCAACTGGCACTATCTGTACAGTCTTTAATATGCTATTTTGTTTTCCCGGAGCTGCAGCCATGGATGCATATTTGGTAATTTGGGACATAATAACAGATGCCTGTTTTAAAAACTGACTTAATTCATTTATCCGCGTTTCCATTGCATCTTTTATACTGTACATTTCCTCATCAGTAAGTTCACTAAATTCCATTAGTTGGTCAACATAAAAACGATATCCTTTATCTGACGGAATTCTTCCTGCCGAAGTATGCGGCTGGGTTAAATATCCCATGTCTTCTAAATCAGCCATTTCATTTCTTATTGTTGCGGAACTTAAACCAAGTCCATGTTTTCTTGCAAGTGTTCTTGACCCAACTGGCTCTGCAGTATTGATGTAATCGTCGATAATAGCATGTAATATACTTTTTTTTCTATCGTCCAAAAACATCTGAATCTCTCCTTTGTTAGCACTCTATTTAGTTGAGTGCTAATTCTATTTTAAAAATACCATCGTAATTTTCTTTTGTCAAGATGTTTTATTATATTATGACATCATAAAAATTCCATAAAGACCTGATTTGCCAAGTCTAAACCCAAAGATGTAAGTTTTAACATATTGTCATCTATTTTAAGAAGATTTCTTTTTATAAGATTTTCAATCTCCTTATTATATACCTCAAATATTTCCATTTTAAACTTGTTTTTAAAATCTTCTAAACAGATGCCCTCTGTTAGCCTAAGTCCTAATATCATATATTCTGAAATTCTATCTTCTTTTTCTATTAATTGTTGGTTTTCCTTAATAGCTATGTTTTTATTTATATTATCTATATATTTATCTAAATTAGCTATATTATTATATCTTATATTGTCAAAAAAGGAATGAGAACCTGCTCCTACGCCAATATATTCTAAGTTTTTCCAGTACACAAGATTGTGTCTACTCCAATAACCCTCTTTAGAAAAATTAGATATCTCATAGTGCTGATATCTTTTCTCTTTTAGCTTTTCTATTGCCATCCAATACATTTTTCTATCATATTCATCACTAACTGGTGTAATCTCACCTCTATTTAGCTTTTCTCCAAATACCGTACCTTCTTCGATTTTAAGGCTATAGCAAGACAAATGAGTTGGATTGCATTTTATAACATAATCTAATGTTTCATTCCAATCATCTAAAGTTTGATGGGGTATCCCAAAAATAAGATCTATATTGACATTTTTAAAACCTGCCTTTAATGCCAAACTATATCCTGTATCAAATTCTTCTAGTCCATGAATTCTCCCTAATTTCCTTAACAGCCTGCCTTGAACTGCCTGAAGTCCAATGCTAAGTCTGTTAATTCCACTTTCTATATATTCATCAAGTTTCTCATTTGTCAGTGTTCCTGGATTGGATTCTATAGTTACTTCCCCATCTTTATCTATATCAAAATTTTCTTTTAATAATAACATCAACTTATATATATTATTTGAATCAACTACAGAAGGTGTTCCTCCACCAATAAAAATAGTACTTATTTTGTAATCTCGAAGTTTTCTTTTATATTGAATTAATTCCTTTTTTAGCGCATTAAAATATGCAGGAATAAGCTCATCCCTGCACGGAAAAGAATTAAAATCACAATAATAACATTTCGACTTACAAAAAGGTATATGAATATACAAACTAATACTCTTTTTCATTACTTACACCATTTCTCTTTATCTATTAAAAATTAAAAGCATATAAAAGCCTGTCCTCTTTTTAAGTATCTAATTTAAGAACACTCATAAATGCCTCTTGAGGAACTTCTACACTTCCTACTTGACGCATTCTCTTCTTTCCTTCTTTTTGTTTTTCTAAAAGCTTTTTCTTACGGCTAATATCTCCACCGTAACACTTAGCTAAAACATCTTTTCTGTATGCTTTTACAGTTTCTCTTGCAATTATCTTTCCTCCTATACATGCCTGTATAGGTATTTCAAATTGTTGTTTGTGAATTGTTTCTTTTAACTTTTCTGCAATTCTTCTTCCTCTTGAATATGCCTTTTCCTCATGAACAATAAAAGAAAGAGCATCTACAATTTCTCCATTTAACATAATATCTAATTTTACAAGATCTGATTTTTTATATCCTAGTAAATCATAGTCTAATGAGGCATAGCCTTTTGTCCTTGATTTTAGTGCATCAAAAAAATCATATATTATTTCATTTAAAGGCATCTCATATGTAAGCATCACTCTATTATCATCTATATAAGACATATCTTTATATATGCCTCTTCTTTCTTGAGAAAGTTCCATAATATTTCCTACAAATTCTGAAGGTGACATAATAGAAGCTTTAACAATGGGCTCTTCCATATATTCAATTTCTGTCACCGGAGGCATATTGGTAGGATTATCAATATTAAGTTCCTCACCATTTTTCTTTTTCACTCTATAAACAACACTTGGGGCTGTAGTAACTAGATCAAAATCATATTCACGTTCTAATCTTTCTTGAATAATTTCCATATGTAAAAGTCCTAAAAAACCACATCTGAATCCAAAACCTAAAGCAATTGATGTTTCAGGTTCAAATATTAGTGATGCATCGTTTAGTTGAAGCTTTTCTAATGCCTCCCTTAAATCCCCATATTTTGAACCATCAGCAGGATAGATACCACAAAACACCATAGGGTTAACTTTTTTATAGCCTGGTAAAGGCTCAGATGCAGGATTGTCCAATAATGTAACAGTATCTCCTACCCTTGTATCTTTTACATTTTTAATATTTGCTACAATATAGCCTACCTCTCCAGCTATTAATGAATTGCATGGAGTCATACCTCCTGGCCTTAAATAACCTAATTCAGTTACAATAAATTCTTTTTTAGTGTTCATCATTTTTATTTTATCGCCTACTTTGATAGCTCCTTGTTTTACCCTTATATACACAATTACACCTTTGTAGCTATCATAAAAAGAATCAAAAATCAACGCTCTTAATGGTTCATCTGGGCTTTCAACAGGACAAGGTACTTTTTTAACAACTTGCTCAAGTACATCCTCTATATTTATCCCATTCTTTGCAGATATTAAAGGAGCATCAGCTGCCTCAAGTCCAATTACGTCTTCTATTTCCTTTTTTACAAAATCAGGTCTTGCACTTGGTAAATCAATTTTATTTATTACAGGAATTATTTCTAAATCATGTTCTAATGCAAGATAAACATTTGCTAATGTCTGGGCCTCTATTCCCTGTGCAGCATCAACTACAAGAATTGCCCCTTCACATGCTGCCAAACTTCTTGACACTTCATAATTAAAATCCACATGCCCAGGAGTGTCTATAAGATTTAATATATATTCCTCTCCATCTGTAGCCTTATATAACATTCTCACAGCTTGGGCTTTTATTGTTATACCTCTTTCCCTTTCTATATCCATATTGTCTAAAATTTGATTATCCATCTCTCTTTGAGTCAAAACACCTGTAATCTCTAACATCCTGTCTGCAAGTGTAGATTTACCATGATCAATATGTGCAATTATACAAAAATTTCTAATTTTTTCTTGTCTTATATTTGACATTCACTCATCCTCCTGCTACCTAAGGAAGTATAAATTAATATTTTACATATCAACATATTATTATAGCATAACAAATATCATGTGAACAGGAAATTTTTAAGCTTTTTTAATCATTTTCCTTTAAACTTTTATTTGCCCATTCTACAAATTTGTTAAAATCTTCCTTCACGTAATCTGTATTAAGGTACAGGCTTTTATTAAAAATTTTAAATTGATAATATTCATCTTCTATTTTTTCAATGGCAAACAGTTTAATGCCATTTTCCCCATTCATTAAAGCGTTTAATGAATAATCCACTGTAAGAACACCTGCAGAAATCACAACAAAGCACATTAATAGCATAAATAAAGATTTCTTTCGTGCTATTCTTATAGCTCTATATTTTTCTAATCTTTTCATCTTCATACCAACTTTTCTTTAGTGTATTTTTTCGGTCAATAATAGTATTATCACCAATTAGTATATGCAATAAACTAATGCTTAATTTAAAACTTCATTGATTACCTCTGCAAGATATTTTGTACTCTCTAAACACTCACTTATTAAATTTCCGTCCCCTCCTATTTCAATTATTAAGGCACCATTAGATAAATGCTGATTATATCTGTACTCACTCATATAAATAGGTCTTGTAATCCCGGGATACTTTTCATTTAACATGTTTTGAAGTGTTATCGCTAGTTTTAAGTTTTCTTTCCATTGGGGATGATTAGTGCCCACTACAAACATTATTTTAGCAGCTTTTTTTCCGTTTATTTCAGTTACTGTTCGTAACTTTTTCCCGTCTATTCCATCCCTATGAATATCTATTACAATTTGTATAGAAGGATAACTGGTTAAAATATTTGAAGCTGTATTTAAAGATCTTCCATAAGCACCTGTATCACTTGGATAGTTGTGTATTGTTGAATTATGTATAACTTCAATATTATATTTTTTTCTTAAAATTTGGGCTAGTTCCTCTCCTACCCTTACAACATTATTTGTAGCATCTGTAGTTCTGTTGGGTATTTCATTTTTATCTAATTGTCCTAAATCTGTTATAAAACTTTCTGTAGTATGGGTGTGATAAATTAGCACTTTAGGTCCTCTCTTTGTAAAATCCAGCTTTAAAGGTGTTTCCATTATCTTTTCAATATCTATATTAAAATTGGTGTCATTATTATTAATTGCTATTTCACCTATAGTCACTGCATTTTTTTCAGAATCTCCTTTGTTATCATTATTATCTTCATCAGCATTATACGTTATACTGCTTTCTCTGTTTTGATAGACATTTTCTTGGTTTACATTCTCTTCTATACCTAAATCTGCAATATAAACATATGGCTCATATATTTTATTATCTTCATTTAAATAAGCATTGTACCCATTTATGTAAAAGTTGTGAAAATGGGGAGACTGGGCATTTAGTACTGTTATAGGGTATCCTAAATCAAAATGAAATACTGTCTTTATAATGCCCCTTAGTTGCCCGGAAAATGAAAGACTGATATTTCCACTGTTATATATGGTTTCAATAACAGGCAAAGTGCTGTTTAGTGTGCTCCTAAGTGTTTCAACATCCACCATTTCGATAATTTCATTTTCTGAATTATAAAAAACATCTCCAAATATTATACCTACTCTAATTGCTAACAAAAATGCTACAGATAAAAATAATATCTTTTTTATAATTAAAATCTTTTCATACTGTTTCTTTACTTTAGTTGGCATTTTTTGTCCTCCGTTACTTACATTAAATTATCCTTCTTATGTTTTTTAATTTTTTATCAGTAAAATATATTCGAATAATAATTTTTTTATTCTAGGACAAAATTAAAAATATTCTATTTAGACATTCTCATAAATATAATAGGACTAAAATTTTTAAATTCTAGGACTTGATTTATTAAAGTAAAAGTTATATAATGTATATACGCTACAGGGGTATGGCAACATAGTGTTTCAAGTCTTTATTTTCTTATTTTTATAATGCAACAAAATGTTTATTTCTACTTTGTTTTGTGTCGATTAGTAACTATTGTAGTCGTTTGCTTTAACTGTATTTCTATTTGTAATACAATAATTTTATCGTGGTTTAAATTCTGTAATAATTCCATTATTTAAATCTATAAACTAATAATATACCATTTAAAGGAGGAACTTCCATGTATAATTTCAAATCTTTAATATGCTACAATTGTAAGTCAGTTATTTTAAACCTACCTAAATCTGAAATCTCCAAATTAAACGGCCTTAATTTTCAATGTGAGCTTTGTGGGCATAAAAACCTTCTTACTGAATTTTCATTTTCTAAAAGCACCGATGTTAGTGATCCATATATTAACATCCAAAGTGTAGATAGCCTATTAGCTTTGTAAACCCTATACATAAAAAAATAAATAAAAAGGATTGCCTGCTCAAAGCTTTATATCTAGTATTAAGATACAGTTATCCATCCCCTTGTTTACCGGAAACCTACAGGCAATCCTTTTTATTTTGGTAAAATTTCTTATATTAACTTTTTGTAAAAACTTTTTTTAACAATCTATACTGTTGTTTTTATATCCTCTTCAATATTATTATCATCTAACTCATTTTTCTTAAATTCATTAAAAGCAGTGGAAAGCATCAGCTTTATTCTGTTTATTTGATTTACTTCGCTAGCTCCCGGGTCATAATCTACTGCTGTAATATTTGCTTTTGGATATCGCCTCTTTAGCTCTTTAACCATTCCTTTTCCAGTAACATGATTAGGTAAACATGCAAAAGGCTGCATACAAACTATATTTTGTGCACCAGTTAAAATAAGTTCAATCATTTCAGCTGTCAGATACCATCCTTCACCTGTCTGATTTCCCAATGACAATACATCAGTGGCAAGTTTCCCTAATTTTTCTATTGAAATTGGTGGTTGGAAGCGTTTACTTTCTGAAAGAGCCTTTTTCATATGCCTTCTATAGTATTCAATTGCTTTTATTGCTCCGTTATTCACCATCGCTTCAATCTTTTTGCCTGAAAGATGAGAGTACTTAAAATCAGCACCATAAGCTACGTATAGCAAAAAACCAATTAAATCAGGCACAACAGCTTCTGCCCCTTCTTTCTCAATAATATCAACTATGTCATTATTAGCTGTAGGGTGATATTTAACAAGTATCTCACCTACCAAACCCACTTTTGGTTTCTTTTCATCGGTTATTTTAAAATTCTCAAAATCTTTTACAATGTTATAAATGTTTTCTTTAAATTCCTTATGTCTACCATTTCTTACAGACTCTTTGCACTTTTCAACCCATGTATTGTATAAAAGGTTTGCAGAACCCTTTATCTTTTCATAAGGCCGTACTCTATATAGAACTTTCATAAGAAGATCTCCATAAACAAGAGCTATTAATAACTTGTTTATGAGTCCTGGGGAATATTTAAAACCAGGATTTTTCTCAAGACCTGCAAAATTCAAAGAAATCACAGGTATGTGAGAAAGACCTGAGTCCTTTAGGGCCTTTCTTATAAAAGCTATATAGTTAGTAGCTCTACAGCCACCAGCAGTCTGGGATATCATAAGGGATGTATTATTAATATCATATTTCCCAGATTTTAAAGCTTCCATTAATTGACCTACTACAATTATCGAAGGATAACATGCATCATTATTTACATATTTAAGACCTTCATCAACAGCTTTCTTATC
>DUVG01000254.1 GCA_012841175.1 Clostridium sp. | reverse complement strand
CTTGTACCCTGCTTTTTCAACTGCCTCTAATATAACTTGAATAGCTTCTTCGTCTGTCTTAAGATTTGGAGCAAATCCTCCCTCATCACCAACAGCTGTGCTATATCCTTTAGCTTTTAATACACTTTTTAAGTTATGGAATACTTCTGCACACATTTGAAGTGCACCTTTAAAAGATTTTGCACCAACAGGCATTATCATAAATTCTTGGATATTAACACTGTTGTCTGCGTGTTGTCCTCCATTTATTATATTCATCATTGGAACTGGAAGTACTTTTGAGTTAACTCCACCAATGTATTGGTATAAACTCAATCCAAGAGCTTCTGCTGCAGCTTTTGCAGTAGCAAGTGAAACTCCTAATATTGCATTTGCACCTAATTTTGATTTGTTTGGTGTGCCATCTAACGCAATCATTAATTTATCAATTGCAGTTTGATCAAAAACATTCATTCCTTCAACTTCTGGCGCAATAATATTATTAACATTATCTACTGCCTTTGTTACACCTTTTCCAAGATATCTTTCTTTATCACCATCTCTTAATTCTACTGCTTCAAAAGCACCTGTTGAAGCTCCTGATGGAACTGCTGCTCTTCCTACAAAACCACCTTCTGCGATTACCTCTACTTCTACAGTAGGATTTCCCCTTGAGTCAATAATTTCTCTCCCAAAAACACTTTCAATTTCTAAATATTGCTTCATTTAATTCTCTCCCTTCATGTAGTAAACTTTTTACATAATGTAAAGTAGTTTGTTTTAATGAGTTTTTTGAAACTCCCTCAACTAAAGATAATTATTTACCTTTGTCCTTATCAATAGTACAAAGTTCGTTTCAAAACATTTATATCTATATTGTACATATTGTTATTATATAACTCAAGTATTATTTAGCAAAAATTAATTAACTGAGTTTTTGTATGTTTTTTAATACATTATTTGCAAGTTGTTTTGCATTATCATAGTAGGTAGTGTAGCAGAAGGTTTTATAAAAAGAAAAACTCTATAAGTTATGATGGGGATTTTTTTTAACTGTTTCAAAAGCGTTATCTATCATTTCACCAACTTCAATTCTTAAGTTTGTAAAATACTCATTATTTTTATTCTTATCAATAAAATTTGAGCAATAATTAGGCTTTAATTGATTAAGAACAATTGCAGCAACATCAGCTAAACAAATCCAGCATTTGCAATACCCCTTTTTTTTCATCTCTTCAGTATCTTTTGTAAACCTTTCTAATTCTTCTAACACAATATTTTCAGTAAGATTCTCAAATCCCGCACGTATATATAAATTATCTTTAAATTCACTCATTTTAATTATCTCCTATCATAAATTATTTTATATATTAGTTATCGGAAAAAACAAATTCTATTTTATTTAATAAAAATACCCTATTGTTCTTCCGACAAAATTGTTACCACTACACTAAAATAATCATTTTCACTTTCAAACGTTCTTCCTCCACTATCATCTTCTATATACTCAAATAAAGCGTTCACATCTTGATTAGCTACAGTCCATGTTGAAGTTACAACACCAACTTCAATACCACTTTCGTAATATTTGCTAATACTTTTACCTACTCCCTTTCCCACCGTCTTATTTCCTATTACCTTAACCTTATCCACATAATGGTTTTTTAGTGAAAGTGCCAGTATTTCCGCACAAGAAGCTGTTGACTTATCTACAAGAAATAAAATTAGATCAAAATCATAATTGCTACCTTTTGAAAAGTAAGTTGTGTTTATATGTTTTTCATGAATAGTCATAATTTCTTCATCTTTTGGCAAGAATAACGAAGCTACATCTATCAATATATCTCTTTTTCCCCCTTTGTTACCCCTTAAATCAATTATCAAAGTATCATTCTTTTTCTCTTCTAACCTCTTTTTTAAAACTTCTAAATTACACTCTTCAAATTCAGATAATTTAATGTATTCAAACACTTCAGTACCTTGTTTTTCAAAAATAGATTCTTTATTTTCTTCACACTCTTCATTTTCTTTTTTCCCATCTTCTATTTTACTGACATAAGAAAAGTACATTTCATTCTGCCTACTTAGCATTTTTGCTTCATTTAAATAATCTTCTACATCACTCTTTTTAATTAATAATTTATTTAACAAATTTTCTTTCATGTGGATATATTCATCTTTATCTACAAAAGAGTTATTAAGACTTTCATTTTCAAGTAAATTTATAATATCTTCTACATCAGATTTATATACATATGCACCATTAGCATAAAGAATATTTTTTGTAAAGTCATAAAAGCCCAATAATGCCCCTTGAGCAATAATTACAACACATATAATATATAGGGTATTTTTAATGGAAATATTTTTATTGGATATAATATAATATAGACAGTTTAGAAAAGCACCTGCAAAAAAAACAATTCCAGCCCACTGTCTAGAAAACACAAAAAGAACCCCTAGTATTACTACTAAAACTGCATTTATAGTATTAATAGGCTTTTTGAGTTTGTACTTTTTTATTTTCATGTTAAATTCCTCCATATAAGAATTATCGACACTTTTTATAAAATTATATCATAATTCTGAGGATAAAAAATAGAATAATATAATAATTTCGTCAAAAAAACAGGTTATACAACCTGTTTTTTAATAAAATAATAAATTTTTAATTCAAATCACATTGTCTATCTATTGGGGCTAAATCATACAAAGATATATTTACATTTATTTCTTTGGTTTCTTCATCGAAAAACCTTCCACAGTTAGAACATCTTATACAATTTAAATTCTCCTCAATTATCTTGTGTTCTTTACATTTTGGACATTGCCACCATTTTTTCATAATATCATCTCCCCTGATATTGCAAAACATGTAAAACAAGTTTTATTTAAGTTTATTACATTTTATCTACCCTTATTTACATCTTCTCAAACAAATTATTCACCTAAAAATCTTCTAAGTATTTCTTTATCTGCACAATACGAATATGCATTTTCTTTGGATATTTCACCTTTTTTGTATAGGTCTGCTATGGATTTATCTAAAAGCTGCATCCCATGATTTACTCCTGTCTGAATAGCTGAGTTAATTCCAGTTCCCTTTCCTTCTCTTATTAAATTACTTATAGCAGGTGTTACAATCATAATCTCAATTGCTGCAATTCTTCCAGAATTGTCTATTTTGGGGATAAGTCTTTGAGATATAACAGCTTTTAGGGCACCTGCTATTTGAGTCCTAATTTGCTGTTGCTGATCTGGTGGAAATACATCTATAAGTCTGTCAATTGTCTTTGCCCCTCCAAGGGTATGTAATGTTGAAAAAACAAGGTTGCCTGTCTCTGCTGCAGTTACAGCTATACTAATTGATTCAACATCTCTCATTTCACCTATAAATATTACATCTGGATCTTCTCTTAATGAAGCCCTTAAGGCATTTGCATATGTTTTACTATCCTTTCCAATTTCCCTTTGATTAACAATACATTTTTTGTGTTCAAAAACAAATTCAATTGGATCTTCTAATGTTAATATATGTCCATCTACTGTGGAGTTTATTTCATCTATTATAGATGCCATGGTTGTAGATTTACCACTTCCTGTAGGGCCTGTAACCAGTATTAGTCCCTCTCTTATTTTGCATATATCTTTTATAATAGGTGGAAATCCTAATTCTTCAAATGTGGGAATTTTAGATGGGAGTACTCTAAATGCCATTGATATACAGCCCTTTTGAAAAAAGGCATTTACCCTAAACCTGGAAATACCAGGGATGGAAATTGTATAATCAACTTCTCCTAATGATAAAAGTTGTTCATATTTTTCATTGTTAAGACATTCCTTAGCATAATGCCGAGTATCCTCTTCTGATAACTTATCTGATGGAATTGTCCTCATTCGCCCATTAATTCTAAAGGCTGGTGCCCGCCCTACTGTAATATGCATATCTGACGCTTTGTATTTAACTGCAAATCTTAACAATTCATCTAACTCGATCAAAATTATCACTCCCTAATTTCATATAAATGAAAACTTTAATGATGTGTTTTTCTTTTCTAAGTATGCATATAATAGCATTTCATAGAAATTTAGTCAACAAACAATAAAGGTATAATTCACCCCCTGTATATCCACACATATATAAAAGCCCCACCTTGTAGAAGATAGAGCTTTAAAATATTTTTTATGGAATTTTCTCATACACCTAATCTATGTACCTTCTCATTGCTTCTTTGTCCACACAATAGGCATATGCATCTTCTTTTGAAATTTTGCCTTCATTATATAAATCTGCAATATTCTTATCCATTAACTGCATACCTTGCTCATATCCTGTCTGAATACATGTGTTAATACCTGCAGCTTTTCCTTCTCTTATAAGATTTCTTATAGCTGGTGTTACAAGCATAATTTCAAAGGCTGCAACCCTTCCCCTACGCTCAATATTAGGAATAAGCCTTTGAGAAATAACTGCTTTTAAAGCACCTGAAACTTGCACCCTTATTTGCTGCTGCTGATCAGCTGGAAATACGTCTATAAGCCTGTCTAATGTTTTTGCCGCACCTAAAGTGTGAAGAGTTGACAAAACTAGATGGCCTGTTTCTGCTGCTGTAACCGCTATGCTAATGGACTCTACATCCCTCATCTCACCTATGAATATCACATCTGGGTCTTCTCTTAATGAAGCCCTCAAAGCTTTTGCATATGTTTTTCCATCTTGACCTATTTCTCTTTGATTTACAATACACTTTTCATGTTTAAATATGTATTCTATAGGATCTTCTAGTGTCAAAATATGTCCACCCTTATTTGCGTTTATTTCATTTATTATAGCTGCCATGGTTGTAGATTTACCACTTCCAGTAGGACCTGTAACCAATATAAGTCCCTCTTTTGTTTTGCATAATTCTCTAATTATAGGGGGAAGATTTAAACTGTCAATTGTAGGGATGCTAGAAGATAAAACTCTAAAAACTATGGCTATAGAACCACGTTGAAAGAAAGCATTTACTCGAAATCTTGAAACTCCTGGAACGGTCATTGAACAGTCTACATCGCCTTCTGCCATAAGTTCATCAAATTTTTCTTTGCCCAAACATTCTCTTGCATACTGTTTTGTTTCCTCTGGTGTAAGTTCCTTTGCATCAATTGGTGCCATCTCGCCATTAATTCGAAAAGAAGGGGCTCTTCCAACGGTTATATGTATATCTGAAGACTTTTTTTCAACGCCCATTCTTAACAATTCCTTTAGTTCAATCATAACAGCATTCTCCTTCTTTATGAATTTCAGCATCTTATTATTTTATCGGAAGAATGGGCATTTTATTTTAGAGTTAAACTAATTGGACTTTATCCTTCTAAAAATTTATTTCCAATATTTGAGTCTGGTGGATTTACCTGATTTTTAGCAGTTGAAATGATTTTTGATATACGTAAGTTAAAGTCTTTTATTCTCTTTATCCATACTTTCATTTCACTGGAAATTTCATAATGGTCTTCATTTGTTACATTAGAATCTCCTATTGAGTCTTTATATTCGTCCACCAAATCTTCTAGGGCAGTAGCTGCACCAGATATAGACATAATAGGTGTCATAAGATTGTGTGAAATCTTCCTTATTACATGTTCTAATGATGCTAAACTTCTTTCTAAAACCACAAAAGCACCTTTTAATGAGTTGCTCACCTGAACTTTCAAAAGTTCCAATTCAAATGCATCAGCATTTGTGGCATCAACACATATAAAACCTAAATGCTCCCTGTTAAAAAACAGGGGGGTTATAAGGTAAATAAACCTTCTGTCATCAGGAATATAGCAATCAGGCACTATGTCCTTTGTATTAAAATACTTAATATCTTCTCCTATACAATCAGCCCTTTTCCCATTATAGAAAGCATATAATAGTTGAGACTTTTTAGGAATATCATAAGAATCATCAAATAAATATTCATCTTTATATAAAATTGTGCCTTCTACATATTTTGAAATAAAGCAGCTGTTAAAATTACACCTTTTTGAAATTTTAGTAACTTTGTCATATAACTCTTCTAATGAGTAGGTTTGTATGTTATCATCCATCCCTATATTTGAAACCAATTTTAAATAATTTTCTGAAATATCATTTGGATTTTTATCTAATGCACATCCACAACTTTCTCTTACAACTAAAACAGAAGGAACTTTAAAAACTTTATTAGTAGCCTTTCCATTAATTTTATCAAGGAGTGTTTTTAATGAGATGGTACAAATTTCTTCAAATGGCTGCCTTACTGTTGTAAGATATGGCTTTATAAAGTTTAAATTAATAGAATCATCAAATCCACACATTATACCTTTTTTAGAAACGTCAAAATCATATGTTTTAGAAAAATCCTCTAGAGCCCTTTTAGCACCTAGTGCCATATCATCATTAGAAAAAACAATTGCATCGTACTGTATGTTTTTTATAATGATATTTTTCATTATTTCATACCCTGTATGGAAAATAAAATCTCCCTGAAATATAATATCAGGGTCTACTTTTATATTGTTCTCTTCTAAAACCTCCAAGTACGCCTCATATCTTTCAATAGCCTCTAAATTGGTTTTAGGACCTTTTACAAATGCTATTTTTCTATAGCCATGCTTATTTATAAGATGTCTTATTTGTTCTCTCATTCCCTCTTTGTTGTCAACTAATATGCTTGTAGCACCAGGTATTACTCTTCCCACCGAAACAAGTGGTATACCTTCAAACCTCTTTAAAAATAAATTAAACTCCAAATCCTCTATAAAACTTGCAATTGATGAAGAAAGTATTACAAGACCGTCAATTCTCTTTTTGTCCACAAAATTATATATAATAGAGTGCTTTCCATCTGTATCTTCATTATGTTTTAATGATCTTCCATCATAGACAAATAGATTACAATCATATTCTTTTGAAGCCTTTTTCATCATTAACCAAAAATCAGTCAAATAACTTCCATTTATACCGGTAAGCATAACTCCTATTGTCTTGCGTTTTTTCATAATTTCACTCCTAAAAAGTATTTTATTTTATGAAAAATATACGTCTTGATATAAATACAATGCATCCTATAATGATAATAAGTCCTAAAACAGCAGTAGATACAACAAAGGAAGCTGAAGCATTATCATAAAATATTTTAAATCCTGCACCCACTAAAAAAAGACAAATACCCGTTACTAAAATATTAAAAAAAGAATAAAACTTAGTTTTTTTTGTTAGTATTTTATATATTTCTTTTTCTTCAATTCCTTCTGAAGACCATTCTTTTAAATACTCTTCATATTTTTTAAATCTCAATGCAAACATCAAAAGGACAACAACTGCCAATAGCATAATAGCAGTTAATTCTACTGAGATAAAGTTTTCAGTTTCACTTGAACCAATTAAAAATCTTGAATGTGGTAACACTGCAAATGAAGAAAAAAGTATACATACAATAGCTATTGCTTTATAAACGCTTTTTTTAAAATAATATGCACAAATTACAAAAACCACAGTTATTAGATTTGTAAAAATTAAGCTTCTTCCACTTAAAACCTCTCCATTTGCCATAGATTGATATGGTGGAGTGCTACAAAGCAAATAATATGAAATTATATATGCAAAAGCCATCATAAATATTGACGCTATTAATAACCTATACTTCATGTATATCCCACCACCTGTTTTAAAAGTGCACCTGTCAAACTTTCCTTAACAGGATTCCAGTCAATCCAAATACACTGTTTTCTCAAATCTTTAGATATTATTACATTCATTGACTGGAGAATATCAGAGGCAACTTTTTCTGATTGGTTTTCCGCCATCAATTCATAACCTACAATATTTAATACCAGTATGCTTGAAAGAAGGCCATTTTTAGTTGTATAACAGGACATAGTGTCTATTGCTTTTTGAACCTCATAATAATTATTGTTGCAAAACCTTGTAATTATAATAAACATAGGCCTTAGGCCTGGAAAATAACCTCTATAGGAATATACCACATCGTCAAGAGACTTTACCGCCTTATATAAATCGTCAAGTTTATAATAATTGTTTTTTATATTTATTAATTCTTTTAATATTTTAAAGTATTGCTGTTTCCCTGTTCCTGGAGGAACATACACTTCCCGCTCTCCCCCATATGTAACAAGTGCCAAGCTGCAATTTTGCTTTAAATAATAATCTCCTAAGCCATTTACAGCTTCAATAGAGTATTCCATGACATTTTTAATATTTGTACCATATCCCATTATTTTAGATGTATCTAAGAAAATCCAAACAGACTTTTTACCTTCTTTTTCAAATTCATTTACAACAGGCCATATATCCCCTCTTACAAGATTTCTAGAAGTTGCTTTCCAGTTAATAGACTTAAAGGCATCCCCTGGATAGTATGAACGTATTTCTTTAAAATCATTTGTAGTCATTCCCATACTAGCCACTGCTCCCTGTGGCATAGGAATCTTACTTATTATTGACGCCCCTCTCACCTTTTTTAACTCTAATAGTCTTGGTGTAATCTCTATGGAAACATCATTTTTGCAGCTTCCATTATTCCAATAATTACAAATAACATGTCCTGATTTCCACCTGGTTTCACCTAATGAATATACCCCTGATGTTGTACATTTGATTTTATAAAAAATATTTAATTTTTTAAGATTTTTTCCTTTCCATATTATATAAAAATTACTTCCCTCAACTAATTCAAAATGTTGAGGAACAAAATCACTTATTTGTACAGGTCCCATTCCCGATTGTATAGACACCTCTAGCTCTACATCTAACACTTCCCCCACTGGGGCTCTTTTTTTAGAAATGTTTTTTTTAATGGTTATATTTTTGGGTCCTTCTATAAAGTAGCCAATTGCTAAAAATGTCAAAGGAATAGAAGATATCATCACCAATATATTGTTTGCAAACAAAAAACCAGATATTAAAAGAGTCAAAAATACAGAGCTTAACATAAAAATATATCTCTGCATTATTAAACCCCTCCTGCCGTATCTCTTTTATAACTTTTTGGCACTTCTACATTTTTAAGAATATATTTTATAATTTCCTCCGGCGTTTTTCCCTCTAATATGTGCTCTACATGAAGTATTATTCTATGTGCTAGGGCATCAACTGCAATAAACTTAACATCATCTGGAATAACATAATCCCTTCCATCCATAAGGGCATTTGCTCGGGAAAGTTTTAACAAAGCCAGCCCTCCTCTTGGACTTGCACCAATTTTCACACTAGAATCCAATCTGGTTCTTCTAATTATACGGGTTATATACATTAAAACGTTATCATCTACATAAACCTTTTCAACTTGATCCTGTAACATTAAAATTTGATCCATAGTAATAACTGGTTGTATATCCACAGTAGGATCATCTTTTTGCCATAAAATTCTTCTTTTTAAAACCTGACATTCTTTTTCTTCACTTTTTAAATACCCTAAGGACAGTTTCATCATAAACCTATCCATTTGTGCTTCTGGCAATGGATAAGTTCCTTCCATTTCAATAGGGTTTTGAGTTGCCATAACAATAAATGGAGGTTTTAATACATGGGTTGTTCCCTCAATGGAAACCTGTCTTTCTTCCATTGCTTCAAGTAGTGCAGACTGACTTTTAGGCATTGCCCTGTTTATCTCATCAGCAAGAAGAAAATTTGTAAAAACCGGTCCTTTTTCAAGCTCAAATCCTAAAGAAGTCCCCTTCCATATCTTTGTACCTAAAATATCCGAAGGCATCAAATCAGGAGTAAACTGAATTCTTTTCCACTCACATCCTGTTACTTTGGCCAAAATTTTTACCAATAGGGTTTTCCCAAGTCCTGGATTGTCCTCGAAAAGTATATGCCCTCCTGCTAAAAAACCACATAATATTTTTTTTACAAGTGACTGGTCTTCTGTTACAAAAACCTTTCCTATCTCATTTATTGTTTTTTGCATTAATTGTTGAAACTCTTCTGTATTCATGATTTTTCCCCCTTCCATAAAGTTCTAAATTATCAGTGACATACTTTATTACTTTTATCCTGTTTTGTTTATTTCTTTCCTCTATAATTTTATAATTTTTTTTCGACATTATTTCTGTAACCTCAATATCTTTGTACTCTAAAATGGGAGCTATTATTTTACTTGCTGTAACTACAGGAATTTCAACCCTGTATGCCATATAAAAGAGATACGAAGTTAATCCGCTTTTTTTCCCTGTTGATATAAAATCATCCACATATTTAGAAATGCTAGAAATATCTCTTATCTTATCATAGGTTATTCTTTGTAAATGCTTTTTTAGTCTTACATCCGGTTCCTCTTTTATAGCCTTCCTAATACTAGTTATAAGAAACATAAAAACCACAAACAAAACAACAAAAACAAAAAGCCATCCATTCCTTACGTTTTCTAACAAAATAACCCTCCTAACATCAGTTAACATAAAAAGTGCTGTGCTCATAAATAAAAATTTAAAAAAATGATTTTTTTTAAGCCACATAGAAACTTTTATTAGCTCTGGTTCTCCTGTAACATCTATTAAAGATATTAATTGCATTATAGAAAGAATTATAAATGAAATCAATAAAACTGTTTTAATAGAAGATTCTGCTCCAAACCATACTGTATCATACATAATTTCCACAGTAACTCCTGCTATAATATAAGAACCTGCAACGATAATACTTTCTGAATATATGCTGCTTTTATAAAATTCTCTTAACTTATATACAATAATCGCCATGGTCAAAAAGACAATTCCTACACTTCCACTTTTATAATATTCATTATCTGAAACAAAATAAAAAAATAAAAATACAGACAAACCAATTCCAAATATAACAATTAATCTTCCTATATATTCTGCATTTTTTCCCTTTAGAAAAAAAACAAAAATTTTCTTAATACTAATTGTTAAAAAAAATAGACACACAGAAAAAATTAAAAAGTATACTTGTTCTTTTGCATGATACCAACGGCTCTTAGGCCACAAAAAATAATACCATGAAAAAAGTACAAGTGCACTAAAAATCACCGAATAAATGATAAGACTTTTGAAAGTGTTGTCTTTTTCTTGTATCTTTTTTGAGTACATTCTATTCCTCCTACATACTTGTCTCTTTCATACATCTTAACTCATTTTATACTTTTCAATGACAATTAAAAACATTTCGTAATCATTTCTATCAATAACGTCTAAACTATATACTGCTTTTTCTAAAATAACAAATATTTTTTCTAAAATTTTATACTTTTTTTCTAAAACTTTAGATTCTAAAGAAAGATATATCTCCCTTAAAGTCATTGTCGCACTAATTTCTATATCTTCTCCTAATACATCCTTTAAAAATTTTTTTCCTATAGATATAATCTCTTCTCTATATATTACAATATTTAACTGTCTGGAAACTTGGGGAATACTTTTTTCTAAAACCTTAATTATGTATTTCCCTTTCTTATGGAAAACCACTTGTTTTTCGCAAAAATTCCCCTTATCATCTATAAATCTTATTAAAAAGTCATCTCCTACTCCCCAAACATTAGGAAATTTCTCTTTAATAAAAGGAAATTCTATAAACAACTTTTGTCCTTCTCTTTTTCTATTCACTATAAAATTGTTATTTGAAGGTGTCAAAAAAGTATCTTCAACACCCTCTAGGGCCAATTGAACCTCTTTTAAAGGCAATGTTTTTTTTGTTTTTTTAAGTAAAAAAACAAAAAATGCCACTGATAATAAAAATAATATCATTCCCATTATAATCCTTAAAGGCATCAGCTTCCACACATATAAATTTGCATCCACACTAGAAGGATAGTAAAACTCTGTTCCATTAAAACTTACCTGGTAATGTAGTGAGTACTTTTTTGCAAAAGCCATTTTTTTTATGGGAGATAAATTTTCAGGAATATCAATTTTTATATTTTTAGTAAAGTGTCCCTCGTCTTTAGAATAAACTTCCTCAAAGATATCAATACCTTCAAACTTTATATTTATAGGAAATTCTTTTAATCCCTCTTCTGAAAATGCATCTATAATTCTGCCTTCTATTTTAAAACTAGTACCTATTATTGTATTATTTGAATCCAGCTCTAAATTAGTATCTGTTACTACTTTTAGCTCTGGATCGCTGGATGAAGTCCTATACAAATCATTTTCAAGAAGTTCTGCAATTACATTATAATTGCCTGGACCTGTTTGATCTTTCACATTACATTCCACTTCAAAATATCCATTTTTAACATTTGCTTTTGCGTAGGAAAGATAAGGAGCATTCTTATCCTCCTTCAAATATATAAGTACCTCTAAACCATCTAATAATCTTCCATTAGAATCCCTTACTGTTCCTCTAACATTAAAACTTGTGCCTCTCTTTGCCATAGAATCAGCATGTATTATTTCCGTCCTAGTGGTTTCTGGTGGCGTGTAAAAAGGATAGCTAGGAAAAACATCCATAGGTATCCATCCATACTTTTCAAATTTAATTTCAGGATAAATATATCGTTGGTCCCCATATACTATCTGATATGGTTTTGTCTCATCAATTCTATAACCTACAGCTAGTCTACATGGGATGCCAATAGCTCTTAAAATAAATGTATATGCAGATAAAAAATCTAAACTATTTCCTATCCTTTCTCCTCCAAAGAGAAAAGCTTGTATTCCATCCTCATCTCCATAGTCATTTATAACTAAATTGTCTAAAACATAATTTTCCAAAAGATATTCTTCTACAAATTTGATGGCCTCATAATCACTATTGCTATTTTCTATTATAGTGTTAATTAAAGCTTCTAACTCTTTTGAATATGAAAGCTCATAGTCAGACTTATCAACTCTTGCATTCTTTAGTCTTTCTTGGGTAGGTGGCGTACTGTAAACCATTTCATAAAAGCTTTCCACTGGGTTTTCTGCAACATATATACTTGTATTTTCATATTTTAATAAGGCATGATGATATTTTAGTTCAAAATTTCCTGATAAAACAGGCAAATTTCCACTTGAAGGTTTAATAGGTTTTATTTTTACTGAGTTTTCCGTAAATCTTTCTTCCACTTCCACCCCTATCATCAATTTAAGTTCTGGTTCTTCCTTTGTATCAACTAGCCACCGGTTTTTGTGATAATTTTCCATTACCATTACTTTTAAAAAAGGATAATTAGGTTCTCCTAAAACTTCAAATACAGGTATGTGTTCTTTTTTTTCTTCATTAGTTACTATACTATTTCCTGTACTGCCTCCTCCCCCCAGTGAACCACCAGTCCCATGTTTTTTCCCAGAAATATCAATATTGGGTATATCATTAAAAAAGTCATCATTAAATCCACCTGCATCAGGCATAAAACTTTTATTTTGTCCTCCCTGTGCATAATGCTCCTCTTCTAAGGAAGGATTAAAGGCGTTATCCTTTCTCTCTCTGGCCTGTTCTTTCCAATCATCAAATTGTTCTTCTATGCTGCCATCCTCATTACCTAATCTATCTTCCCAAATATCATTTATGTTTTCTGATTCTTCTTGTTTTTCCTTATCACCAGAGTATTCTAAATGCTGCTTTTCTGTATCCTCGTTATTTTCAACATTATCATTATACGATACATTTTTATTTTCAACACCCCCTGCATCACCTGAAGTGGACAAATTAAACATATTTACTGCCATCATTATGAGTAAAATAGAGAGTAATGATGCTGAAAAAAACAAAACCAATTTTATTAAATTGTTCTTTAGGCTTGATTTGTTAGTATCCATTAGGTATATTATATAGAATTTTTTAAATTTTGTACATAATTATAATAAAGTAATTTCTTAATGTATGTTTTTGTTTCTTTACATATAATATACCAATGAGAACTTTCATTCTAAATTTTATTTTTTACTTGCAAATAGTTTACTAAATGTATATTATAATATACAGAATATTTAGGAAAAACAAACCACTAGATGTAATTTAAAATTTAAAAAGGGAGTGAATGTAAAATGAAGGTTGTTTGTAAGAAATTTAGTTTTTTGCTAGTTTGTATTACTTTATTAATGACATCTGTCTTAGGCAACGGAGTATTTGCAGTCTTTGAACCATCAAACATTTTAGAAGACATTGAAATTACAGAAACTGATGAATTTGGAGTTCCACTAAGAAGTTTTGTTGTATCAAATTCTCAAGGCTTTTTACAACCTAAAAACACTTTTTCCATACCAATTAATGAGTTGGAAAATTTCTTTGCTGTCTACGGTGAAGCACAATCAAAGAACGGTACTGCTTCAATTATAACCACAAGTAATAATTTAAGATTACTTGTTGATAGTGGAGAACCTGAAATAATAAGGGCAACAATAAGTGAGTGCCTTACAAGTGACGTGGATATGTTTCCTGAAACAATAACACAGCCCGGTACTGTACAAAATCCTCAAAATCCTTTTTTTGCAGGTGTTTTATATAAGGATGATGATAGTTATTTTAAAGATGGCAAATATATTCAGTGGTATAGCATAACTGACGATTTTAAATACTATTTTTATGAAGTGACTGTTCAGTATACTGAAAATGTACCTTCTGAAGTAACAATATCTTCACCTGAAAATTATTTGTTCACTAATAAGGATAAACTTTTTATAGACGGTAATGTAACGGATAAAAATAATGGTGATAAAATAGACATTTTTTATTCCTTTAAAAAAGTGATCCGAAATGAAAATGAGATGGACGAAGAAGATGAAGATAGTATATTCGGTAAAACTCTACAGTTTACTGATGAATCTATTATTATAGAAAATTGTACTGATACATACACAGTGCTAGAACATCCTTTTACAGGTTCAATTGATATTTCCAGTTTAGAAGATGGAGAATACACTGTTGATTTTTGGGGAATAGATAAAAATCAGGCATCT
>DUVG01000253.1 GCA_012841175.1 Clostridium sp. | reverse complement strand
TTTTTATAAGTTGCAGTATTGTTTTCTAAGTCTATTGACACTTGATAAGAACTTCCAAAATAACCTCCTACAAATGCCTCAATGGATAAAATCTTGTTTTTCTCATTTAGATGCACTTTCCCATCCTTTATTATAAACAAATGAGCATATTTCCTAATTCGAGCCCTTACCTGATTTTTAGGTACAGGTTTCTTATCTTTTCTCATATATAGACCATTTTCATTAACTCTTAAAGTTATTTCTTCAACCGTAGTAGAACCGTATTCATTTATAACTCTTTTGATTGCTTCGTGTAAAGTAATATTATCTATCAAGACTGATCTTTTTGCAGAGGCCATACCCATCTCTCCTTGTTATTCCTCACACTTTTCAAATCTATTTACTAACACCCCATTAACTTCAACCTGTTCTAAAAACATATCAAGTGGTCTTACCCAGATACTTTTTTCTCCATATAATGCTTGGTAAACAACAAGTTCTTCTAATGTTTCTGAGTGTCTTGCAATATACAAAACAAGATATTCCTTACCTTTAAAATGTCTATATTTCTTTCCGATTTTTAATTTGCGATTATTCTTCTCAATATCTTTTGTTAAAACTACTGAATTATTATCTTTCATTATAAAAACTCCTCTAAAGTTAAAATAGAATAGGTTATTCTATAACCATTGTGATTTCAATATCATTATTACACTTTTGACATCTTCCCTTATTCTTAGAAGTAATCTTTATATTTTCAACTGTTTTACATATAGGACACTCATATTCGATTACTTTACCTATATTTTGTTCAAGTACTATTTCTGGATTTTTCTTTAAATAATTTTCTAAATCATTCAAATTTTTAAATGTAGGCATGATAAATCCCCCCTTTATTCTTAGTGATTTTATAATTTATAACCTGTCATATAAATTCTCAATATTTATTCTGGATTCTTTTAATACTTTCACTGTATTTCTTATATCTACTAACTCATATTTAAGAACTTCTATTTGTGCAAATCTGGGTAAATGTTTATAAAATTTAGAATGACTTTCGAAGTTAGAAGAGACTAATGCTTTCTCAGTTACTTGTTCTATCTCATTAGTATCATTTTTAAATCTATTAAATATATCATATATATGTCTTTCTGTAATCTCTTTTTCTTCTCTTTTTATCTTCAATTTGTTGTAGGAGGTAGTAAATTCTAACCCAAGTCCTTGTTTGATTATTAGTCCCAGTGTAAAGTTTACTTTATGTCCTGCGTAAGTATATACATCAAATCCATCTTTTACTACATCTATAAGAATTTCATCTAAACCTATAGAAAATGCAGAATGCTCTAATCGAATACTTTTTAACACAGATTTAGATTTCATATCAATATATGGATAATCATCATTGCTATTTAGCACTTTTAGCATTTGTTTGGCTATTTCATAGGATATAACCATTCCACTACCCATCCAAGTGGCAAGTCCACCTTCTTTTGATACTTTTACATATATTCTATATCTATCGTAATCTATCTTGTCTATCTGCCATGTATTTCCCGCTAATACAAATTTGGTTGTCTTGTTTTCCTTTAATAGTGAATAAATGAACCAAGATTGTAGAGTCCCAATCTCTTTATTTTTATGTATAATTGAAAATTCAGGTATGGTTTGAAATACTGATATAAAGTTCATTAATAGATTATATCCATATTCCTTCTCAATTTCTTTACCAATCAAATATTCTCCATTACTATATTCTAAATAATCTTTCTCCATAAGATATTGAATTAAGTCTAATAATTTTTCTTCATCTATATTTCTAAATGAATTTGATTTCTCTACAATCTCTATTAGATATGATTGCTTTAAACCGAATTTTTGTTGGATCATAGAAAATAATTGTTGAAATAATACAGTATATGCTGATAATGGAGTTGGAGCGGGTTCTATCCACCTTTGTCTTGCTAATTCTACAATTGCAATAGAATTTATTAAGAAAAATTCTTCGTTTACGCAAAATTCATAGTGTGATACTGTTCCGGATCTTCTACCTGTTCTTCCCATTCTTTGTCTAAAGGAAGCCACTGTTGAAGGGCTATTTAATTGCATAACAACATCTAGTTCACCCACATCTATTCCTAATTCCATAGTAGAAGTGCAACATAAGCACATTTCACTTGGAGCATTTTTTAATTTATCCTCTGATATTTCTCTTAAGTTCTTACTAATAGAAGAATGGTGAACCTTTGCATTTATGCCTAAGTTCTTTAGGATTCTAGACACCATTTCACTATTGGTTCTACTGTTACAGAAAAATAATGCCTTTTTGTCTCTTAACTCAGGTATGAGACAACTAACAGTATCTTCACTAAACTCATCAAAGTATCTAATAAATATTTTAGATTTATTTCCTTTGCTTTCTGACTTAATAACAGATTTCCTTCTTTTACTAGACCCAGATATCCAAGCTAAAATATCCTCTGGATTACCTACTGTGGCAGATAAACCTATCCTTTGAATATCATACTTTGAATATGTCTGTATCCTTTCTATGATACTCACAAGTTGAGCCCCTCTATAGTTTTCTGCAAAATAATGTACTTCGTCTATTACTATGAATCTTATATTTGAAAATAATTCCTCTGAGTCATATGAATCTGACATTAGTATGACCTCTAGTGATTCTGGAGTAGTGGCTATAATATGTTTTGGTTCTATTTTAAATTTTCTCTTATTGCTATAATCAACTTCTCCATGCCATTTAAATGCATCTATGTTTGCGATCTTCCCCAGTTTTTTTAATCTGAATTCTTGATTATTAAGCAATGCCCTGATTGGCGATATATAGATAACAGAAATAGGCTTCAATTTTTCTTTATATATCTCAGATATAATTGGCAAAAATGCGGCTTCTGTCTTTCCTCCTGCAGTTTGTGCTATTAAGATACAATTATCTCCATTTAAAAGACGTGGAATAGTCTCTTCTTGTATAGGTGTTAAATTATTCCACTTCAAAATATCTTTAATTCCATTTTGAATTTTATTATCCAATAAGAAATAACTAGATTCCATCATAGTTCCATCTCCATAGCAATTTCTCTACCATGCATTTTAATTTGCTTATTAACTTCCTCTACCTGTTCTTCAGAAATATTTAAAAGGGATTTTATTTTACTCATAGGTTCTTTTTGGGCTGCTTCCAAGACAAATATGAAATTTCGTAAAAAGGTCCTTGGTAATATACTTACTTCCTTTCCAAAGGCATTGGTAAATCTTTGGACATATTCTCTAATAAATTCATCTGATATTTTACTTTGAGGATTCCAGCCATGGACAGTTCCGTGGATGTGTCTTACCTTTTTAGAAACTTCTATTAACTGGCTTGAATCAAATCTTGATAATTTAATAAGAGGTTGTT
>DUVG01000252.1 GCA_012841175.1 Clostridium sp. | reverse complement strand
TTTTTTCTAATATTGACTATACAGACAAAACAGAAGCCGCTCTAAAGTCAGGGTTTAATGTAAAAGTTGTAGGTACTGAAATTTCGGCGCTGACAGATGAGAAGGGTTATTTTGAAATATCTGGTCTGTCAAAAGATATGGATGAGTATGTATTAGAAATAACTAAGACAAACTACCTTAAGAGAAATATCACTGTAAGTGGAACAGGAGAAATAATAGCTTCTACAGAAGAACAACCTATTATATTATGGGCGGGAGACATTGAAATTGAAGGAAAACAAGATGGAGTTATTAATATGGAGGATATAGTTCAAATAATTACAGTTTTTAATGAATACTACGGTAGTGAAAAGTACACAGTTGAATTAGATTTAAATCTAGATGGTGCAATTAATACTGGTGATATATTCATAATGATAAAGAATTTCAATAAAACAACGAGGGATTACGATAATTAGCATAAATTAGCAGAATTTATATTTGTATTTACATGTAAAAGGCAGTGGGGATAAACTCACTGCTTTTTTTTTATTCTGTATAATGTTATTATGATGTTATAATGAACGTTTAGTTTTTCATTAAGTGGTAATAAATATTTTATAAATAAAATTAACATTAGTATTGTAAGAAAGGAATAATAATATGGTTTTGTGGGGAATGATTTTTCAATCTTTTTTTATAGGTTTTTCAGGTGCGATGGTGCCAGGACCTATGTTGGGGATTACTATAGATGGCAGTTTAAAAAGAGGATGGAAAGCAGGTCCTTTGATAGTATTAGGGCATGGAATATTAGAAATTTTATTAATTACAGTTATGATATTAGGGCTCAAAGATTTCTTTACAAATCCTATAGTCGGAGGAATTATTGGATTGGTAGGTGGTGTTTTTCTTGCATGGATGGGATATGGAATGATAAAGTCGGGCATAAATAAATCGGTTACTTTGGAAAATCAAGAAACAGGCAATAGTAAAGTGGGGAAAAATCTTGTGTTAGTTGGATTAGTTGTAAGCGCGACTAATCCTTACTTTACCATTTGGTGGGCATCAGCAGGAATGGAATTAATACGTCAAGCCCTTACCATAGGCCTTATTGGCGTTATATTTTTCTTTGTTGGTCACATTTTAGCTGATTTTGTATGGTATTCGGCAGTCTCTTTGGCATTTTCTAAAGGCAAGAAATTAATAAGTGATAATATGTATTGCTGGATTATTACGTTTTTAGGTGTATTTATTATAGGATTTTCAATCTATTTTATAAACAGTGGTGTAAGGATGTTTTGGAGTATGATACCTTGAGAATTATATTGTATTTGTGAAAATAATATGGTATTATTAACTTAAAGACGGGAAGGAATTACTATATTTTATCTAATCTATGTAGTTTATGAAATACCACTATTTTTTCGTTTTTTTGCAGTATTTTTATCTACTAATTTCAAAAATTCCTTAAAATTTTTTAATATATAATTATGTTATTTTTTTAATTATGTTAATTTTTGTATTTTAATTTTAAATATTTTTTGGGAGGAATGGAAATGAAAAAAATCACCATTATACTGTTGATATCAATAATGTGTGTATCATTATTAGTGATACATAGTGACATAGAGCCTGTGGTTGCATCTAGCGATGGCGGCAACTGGTTTCATGTAGAAGGGAATAACATTGTTGATAAAAACGGTAACAAAGTATGGCTAACTGGTGCTAACTGGTTTGGATTTAATTGTCGCGAGATGATGTTTTTGGATTCTTATCACAGTAATGTAATAGCAGTTATGGAGATGGTAGCAGATAAAGGTATAAATGTTGTTAGAATACCAATTGCTACTGACTTATTGTATGCATGGAGTAAGGGAGAATATCCTCAATCAGTGGATACAAGTTATAACAATGAAACTTTGGCAGGACTAAATAGTTATGAACTATTTAATTATATGCTTGAAAATTTTAAAAGATTAGGAATTAAAGTAATAATTGATGTACATAGTGCTGAAACTGATAATCAGGGTCATACACATCCTCTTTGGTTTAAAGGAAAGATAACAGAAGAAATATTTAAAGAGGCTTGGGTGTGGGCTGCACATGAGTTTAAAAACAATGATACAGTTATAGGTTTTGACCTTAAAAATGAACCACATACTAATGCTGGTGATTTGAAAAAAATATCTGAAAGTGCTATATGGGACGATTCAGACAGACCAACCAACTGGAAAAGAGTAGCTGAAGAGACTGCATTAGCAATATTGGAAGTTCACCCTAATGTATTAATATTTGTTGAAGGTATAGAGATGTATCCTAAAGATGATATATGGGATGATGAAGAATTTAATACATCCCCATGGTTTGGAACTGATGATTACTATGGAAACTGGTGGGGTGGCAATCTTAGAGGTGTAAGAAAGTACCCTATTAATTTAGGAAAACATCAAAAACAACTTGTTTATTCACCACATGACTATGGTCCTATAGTGTTTGAACAATCCTGGTTTCAAGGTGAATTTATTACTGCAGATGATAATAGAGCCCAAGAAATTTTATACGAAGAATGCTGGAGAGACAATTGGGCGTTTATCATGGAAGAAGAAATATCTCCATTATTGCTTGGTGAATGGGGCGGTTTAACAGAAGGCAATCACAAACTTTTAGACCTTAATGAGAAATATTTAAGAGCCATGAGAGACTATATTATAGAAAATAAATATATGCTGCACCATACATTCTGGTGTATAAATATAGACTCAGCAGACACAGGAGGTTTGCTAACCCGTGATGAAGGAACAGAATTCCCAGGTGGAAGAGATCTTAAGTGGAATGACTACAAATATGACAATTATTTATTGCCTACTTTATGGACAAATGATGAAGGCAAATTTATAGGATTAGATCAAAATGTGCCTTTGGGCAAAAATGGAATCTCATTGGGAGAATATTATGGTACAAAAGATCCTAATTCGCCAACACCAACGGCAACGCCTACACCTACACCAACACCAACACCGACACCAGAGGAGGAAGAGGTAGATATTGGTGATTTAAATGGTGATGGTAGGATAAATTCCCTTGATGCTGCATTGTTAAGCAGGGTTTTACTTGAAATGATACCACCTGATTTAGATATAAGATTAGCTGATGTAAATGGAGATGAAATTATAGATTCGAGGGATTATGTAATTTTAAAAAGGTATATTTTTGGCATAATAGTTGAATTCCCAGCAAGTAAATAAAATTAAATTTGTATTAATGAATATAAAAAAGCCATGTTGGAAACTTTATAGATTTCTAACATGGCTTTTTTAAAAAACTACATATCCTATGTAACCAAAGAGTAGTGCAGTAATTAAATTATTTTTCCTTCACATAACAATGAAATTATAGTAAAATTGTTTTTGAAACTATATTTCAATAGGGATTATATGCTGGGAAAAGGGAATTTGCAGTAAAAAAAGTGGAGGAAATATGAACGAAACACTAGAGAGTGAGAAAATTGAATATAAACTTGTTCGAAGCAATCGGAAAACTGTATCAATACAGCTCTTAGAGGACGGGGATGTGAAAGTTTCAGCTCCCTTTAGCGTTACAAAAACTCAGATAGATGAAATTATTAAAGGCAAGCTTTCTTGGATTTTAAAAAAACAAGAGGAACTAAAAAGAATATATAAAGAAAAAAATGTTGATAGAAAATTTGAAGATGGAGAGAAAATTTGTTACCTAGGGGAAGAATACAGTTTAAAGATTATAAAGACAAAAGAAGTATCTCAGTCGAAAGTTGTTATTGACAATGATAATATGGTTATATATATAAATGAAAAATTTATTGACAAAGATGATAAGGAGAATATAAGAAATATAATAAAAAAGTGGCTTGTTGAAAGATTTAGAGATGTTGCAGCAGACAGAATAAAAAAATACAGTTTTCTAATAGGTGTAAATCCTACAAAAATAACAATTCGTGAGCAAAAAACTCGTTGGGGAAGTTGCAGCAGCAAAGGCAGTATTAATTTAAATTGGAAGCTTGTTATGGCCCCTATGAAAGTTGTTGAATATGTTATTGTACATGAATTATGTCACATGATAGAAATGAACCATTCAAAGGATTATTGGAATATTGTATCATCTATAATGCCTCACTATAAAAATCACCGAAAATGGCTTAAAGAAAATGGGCACAAGCTGGGGATATAGATTTTAGAAAGAAATTTTAATGGGAAGGAGTGATTTTTTTTGCTTGAACTTGAAATTGATTACAGATTGCTGATTACTTTAGCCATTGTAGTATGGAATATTATTACTTTTGCTATGATGAAGGTGGACAAAACTAGAGCTAAAAAATCAAAGTGGCGTATAAAGGAAAAAACAATTTTTATATCAGCTTTTTTGTTAGGTGCCTTTGGAGTTTTAGCAGGTATGTACATATTTAGGCACAAAACAAAACATTGGAGTTTTAAAATAGGTATTCCTGTAATTACTATTTTGAATTTTATAACAATATGCTATTTTTATAAAATTTTATAAATTACAAGTGTAACATTTTAAAATTAACCCAAGATAATAAATACAAAAAACAGGAGTGATTTTTTTATGTTTAATGTGGAAGAAATTTTAGAGAGAACGAAGGAGTTTTTATTTGCTAATGTACCTGGGGTAATAGGAGCAATACTTGTATTAATTATTGGTTTTAGGGTGTCTAAATGGATTGTAAAGACCATTGAAAATTCAATGAACAAATATAATAAAGATGCTACACTAAATTCTTTTATGAAAGCACTGTCTAGCTTTACTTTGAAATTTGTAGTAATTATTTTTGCTGCACATGTTTTAGGAATAGGAATAGATACATTTCTAGTTATATTAGGTGCTGCAGGACTTGCTATTGGCTTGGCTTTAAAGGACAATCTTTCTAATCTAGCAGGTGGGGTTATTATTCTAATCTTCCGTCCCTTTAATATAGGCGATTTTATAGAAGCTGCAGGAAATATGGGTACAGTAAAGGAGATACAGCTTCTTTATACTAAACTTAGTACCACTGACAATAAAATTGTGGCAATTCCAAATGGAACTTTAGTTAATGGGAATATAACTAATTTTAGTGCAGAGAAAACAAGGCGTGTGGATTTTAAGTTTAGTGTAGGATATGGGGCAGATATTAAAAAGGTAAAAGAAATTTTATCTAACATTGTAGATAACCATCCTTTAATTTTAAAAGACCCAAAACCTTTTATAAGACTATATGAAAGTGGAGAACGTGCTCTTGTTTTTACTGTCAGAGTCTGGGGTGAGGCGGCTAATTATTGGACTATTTATTATGATTTACAAGAAGAAGTGAGATTAAAATTTGATGAAAACAATATAGATTTACCTTTTCCACAAATGGGTGTACATTTAACTAATAAAAATGGAGGCTAAAAATGATAAAAATGATTTCCTGGAACGTAAATGGTCTTAGGGCATGTATAAAAAAAGGTTTTTTAGACTATTTTAATGAAGTTGATGCAGATATTTTTTGTATTCAAGAAAGCAAGCTTCATGAGGGAATTTTAGAATTAGAACTTGAAGGATATAAACAATACTGGAATTATGCCCAAAGAAAAGGGTATTCAGGTACAGGGGTTTTTGTAAAAAAAGAACCCCTTAATGTGACATATGGGATAGGTGTTGACGAACATGACCGTGAAGGAAGAGTAATAACAT
>DUVG01000251.1 GCA_012841175.1 Clostridium sp. | reverse complement strand
TTGTATGGTCATCAAGGCTGATAATTCCCTCTTCAAGTCCCGCTGCTACTGTAACTGCTTTAAATGTAGAACCCGGCTCATAGGTGTCAACTAAAGCTCTATTTCTCCAAACAGTCTCTTGAAGTTTCTCAATATCTTCATTGGTGGTTCCATCCCACATATCTGGATCTTCACCTGGGGGACACGCTCTAGGAGTATTAGGATTAAAATCTGGCTTTGAAACCATAGCAAGAATATCCCCATTTCTAGGATCCATTATAACAACTGTACCACCTTTTAGTACTTTATTATCATCTATTGCCCTTTCTAATTCCCTTGTAGCAATGTATTGAATATCTTTATCAATGGTTAAAACCACATCTAATCCTTCTTGAGGTTCTATGCGTTTCTCTTCATAAAAAGGTGTCTGTCTTCCCCTTGCATCAACTTCGCTTAATATTTTTCCAGGCACCCCTTTTAAATATTTATCCATCATTCTTTCTATTCCATCAAGCCCTTGATTGTCATAACCTACAAATCCTAACACATGGGCTGAAAGATTATTGTTTGGATAAACTCTCTTAGAATCTTCATCTATATAAATACCCTTTATATTATTTTCACTTCTAAATTGCCTTACTTGATTTCCAATCTCCTTGCTAACATGTCTTTTTATTTCTTGATATCTGTTATTTTTGTTCATTCTATTTAAAACATCTTCTTTATCCATTTCCAAAATTAAAGCAAGTTTTTCTGCAATGTATTCTCTCTCTTTTTCATCCTTTGGCAAGTCTTGTGGATTTACAGCTACCCTTTCAACACTTGAACTAACTGCAAGTTTATTTCCATTTCTATCGTAAACAGTCCCTCTTTTAGGAGTTATTTCTCTATTACTGTTTTGCTGCTGAAAGGCCATTTCCTGAAGTTCAGCGCCCCTGACCATTTGAAGCCAACCTACTCTAAATAAAAGCCCCAATATAAAAATAGAAAAAGCTACCAGTAAAAATAATAGCCTCTTCTTCATAATTAACGTAGCTCCATTCATTCACCAAAGCCCCCTCTTTTATAAGCATGCATAAAATAAGCTTAGTGTATAAAACTGCTTACACTTTTTATTTTTCCCATTAAGATGTTTAGCATTCCAGAATCTTCTTCACTTTGATTTTCATCATCTAAAACTACTGTAGAATCATCCCTTGGTATACTTATATATGTAATCTGATACTGGTCAGGCTCTTGCATTCCTAGCTTTGTTTTTGCAACTGTTCTTACATTGTTTAAATCAATGCTATTTTTTATATCAAGTTCTATATTCTTGTTCTCTTCCTTAATTTCATTATATTCAATAGCTTGTTGATTTATAATATAATTTAACTCAGTAATCATAGCATATCTATAGGTTGCAAAACCCGCTAATAAAGAGATAAACAATAAAACCAACACGTACTTAACTTTTATTTTATTATTGTTTCTCCTTTTTTTCTTTGTTTTTAAAACTTTATTTTCTTTATATACGTCATATTCAAGTTTTCTTGCCGCTGTTCCGTGTACATATTGTTTATTCTCTATCATTTTATTCACCTTCCTAAGATTATATTACTTTCATGATCTAGCACTGTTATATTCAAATATTTAAGACCATAAAGCATAAACCTTATCAACAGACAATAAATCCAGGGGTTAGCCTTTTTTTTCAAAAAGCATTTCCCCCCGGAACAAAACAACTTAACTTCTTAATAGCTTCTTTATTATCTGTTCATTAAAGCAAATTTTGTCTTTTGTAAAATGTTTTTTACTTTTCTTTTGTTTTTTAGTACTTCTTCTTTTGTTTTTTTTTAATCTTTTCCTTTGTTTTTTTTTTAATTTTCTTCTTTTGTAATTTACATGTTTTTTCTTTTGTAGTTAAATTATTTTTTCCTTTGTTTTTTTTAATTTTTTCTTTTGTTTTATTTCTACCTCAGAAAATATTCTCTAAGGATGGTTAATCATATTTTTTCAACTACTCTTAGTTTTGCACTTCTAGCTCTTGGATTTTCTTTAAGCTCCTTTTTTGATGGTGTTATAGGTTTTCTTTCTATAAGCTTTACTAAAGGCTTTTTCCCACATATACATACCGGAAACTCTTTAGGGCATGTACATGGATTTGCTTTTTTATAAAAAGCATTTTTTACTATTCTGTCCTCTAGTGAATGGAAGGATATAATACAAAACCTTCCTCCCGGGCTTAAAAGCTCAATCCCATCGGCAACCGCTTTTTCAAGTACACCTAATTCATCATTGACAGCTATTCTTAAAGCTTGAAAAGTACGTTTAGCTGGGTGGGGTCCTT
>DUVG01000250.1 GCA_012841175.1 Clostridium sp. | reverse complement strand
CATACTACATATTTTATTTTTTAAACAGGTTTTATTTTATATTATTGTTTAATACTCTGTCAAATAATTTATTTAAATATTAAGATGCGAAATTTATTTTGACTTATGTATAAAAAGAGGATTTTTATTTTTATATATAGAATAGTCTTATAATAGTAAGGTAAATAAAGTTCTTTTAATAAACGTAAAAGGCTTAAATGGTAAATAGAATCTGATGCTTAATCATAGAACGCTAATATTATATAAATAAGGGGACAATGCTATGGAAGAAAAGAATTTAAATGTTATTAAAGTTATGTTTCCAGATAATAGTGAGAGGGAAGTTTTTGAAGGAATATCTCTTCTTGAGCTTAGCAAGGATTATGAAGATAATTACAAATCTACAATTGTTGCTGCAAAAGTAAATAATGATATAAAAGAGTTGAGCTATCATCTATATGAAAGCTGCAAAGTAGAATTTATTGATTTGACTTATGATGACGGAATGAGAATATATAGAAGAAGCTTAAATTTTATATTAATAAAAGCTGTAAACGACCTTTTCCCTGACAGGAAAGTTATTATATGTCATTCTATAAGCAAGGGTATTTATTGTGAAATAGAAGGAGAAACACAACTTACCGTTGAAGAAGTGGAAATGATTGAAAAAAGAATGAGGGAACTTGTAGAACAAAAAATTCCTTTCATAAAGAAAATAATGTCATTAACTGACGCAAAAGAAATGTTTAAAAATATAGGCAGAATGGATAGATATAATGCAATAGAGCATAGAAATAAGCCATATGTAACTGTATATGATTGTGATGGATTTGAGGATTATTTTTATGGCTACATGGTTCCTGATACCAGCTATTTGAAGTATTTTAAACTAAAGCATTATCACTTTGGAGTGATAATGCTATATCCTCAGAATACCAGCCCAGATGTAATACCTGATTTTAAAGAACAAAAGAAACTCTTTAATATTTTTAAAGAGTATAAAAACTGGGTGAGAATACTTGGTGCTGCTAATGTGGGTTCATTAAATGACATTGTAAAAAAAGGTTGTATAAATGAAATAATACGTATTTCAGAAGCTTTGCATGAGAAAAAAATTGCACAGGCTGCAGATATGATAGCCTTTAATAAAGACAAGAAAAAAGTTATATTAATTGCAGGACCATCATCTTCAGGCAAGACCACTTTTGCACACAGGCTTTCCATCCAACTTAGAGTAAATGGTTTAAGGCCTGTTACAGTTTCTTTGGATGACTATTTTGTAGACAGAGAAAATACTCCTAAGGATGAGGATGGAGAATATGATTTTGAAGCTTTAGAGGCAATTGATTTAAAACTTTTTAATAAACATTTAGCCCAATTGATAGAGGGAGAAGAAGTTGATGTTCCTATATTTAACTTTCCAAAAGGACGTAGAGAAAATCATACAAGAAAGTTAAAAATTGATGATGACCAACTTCTTATAATTGAAGGAATACACGGGTTAAACGATAAGCTTACAACTTCTATTCCAAAGAGTAAGAAATTTAAAATATATATAAGTGCATTAACTTCGATGAATATTGATGACCATAACAGAATTCCTACTACAGATACCAGGTTTATAAGAAGAATAGTAAGAGATCATCAATTTAGAGGCTGTACTGCTGTAAACACCATAAATAGATGGCCTTCTGTAAGAAGGGGAGAGGAAAAAAATATTTTTCCTTTCCAAGAAGAAAGTGATGTTATGTTTAATTCATCATTAATATTTGAACTTGGTGTCTTAAAGGTGTTAGCAGAACCATTGTTAATGGAAATTGATCAGTCACAGCCAGAATATTCAGAAGCAAAAAGGCTTATTGAATTTTTAGGCAACTTTTTGTCAATAGACTCAAAAGAAATACCAACAAACTCAATAATAAGAGAGTTTATAGGAGGCAGTTGTTTTTACAAATAAAAATTACTTTTTTTAGATTTTTCCTACTATTTATAACACATTGTTAGAGGTGTAACAATGTGTTATAATTTTTATATAACTGCATAAAGAAAAAAAAAGGTGGTTAATATATGAAAATAAGGGAAATAGTGGATGTTTTAAATGCTGAAATTTTGACAGGAGAAAAAAACTTGGATATGGAAATAAGTTCAGCTTGTGGAGCAGATTTAATGAGTGATGTTATGGCCTATGTAAAGGAAAATGTTGCTTTACTTACAGGTCTTGTCAATCCTCAAGTGGTTAGAACAGCAGAAATGATGGATATTAGCGTTATTATTTTTGTAAGGGGAAAAAAACCAGAGGAAAAAATAATTAGCTTAGCAGAAGAAATGGGTATGACAATACTTACAACAAAACACCCTATGTTTATAGCATGTGGCAAGCTCTATAGTGCAGGAATAAGAGGAAGAGGTGTTTGGGATTGAGTAAAGGTATAATGAGTAGAGAATTTGTTATACCTGCTAATGATTTCGCAGCTGCTGGGGAAGCTTCTAGTAGTATGAAAAGAATGTTGGCACAGCTGGGAGTTGATCCCCTAATAGTTAAAAAAACAGCTATTTCCATGTATGAAGCAGAGATGAATGCAGTGATTCATGCAGGCGGAGGAAAGGCTTTTGTTGAAATAGACAGTGAAAAAATACTTATAAAGATAAAAGATAAAGGGCCTGGAATACCTGATGTGGATATGGCAATGGTAGAAGGTTATTCAACAGCACCTGATGAAATAAGAGAGCAGGGTTTTGGAGCAGGGATGGGATTACCTAATATTAAAAGGTATTCTGATAGACTGGATATAACGACAGAAGTAGGTAAGGGTACAACAGTTGAAATAACAATATTCCTTAAATAGGCTTAGGGAGTTTTTCCAGCCGTAAGGAGGGTGATATAATGAGTAAATACTTCCATTCGGTTACTTTAGAAGAAGACAAATGTATGGGTTGTACAAATTGTATCAAAAGATGTCCTACTGAGGCAATAAGGGTAAGAGAAGGTAAGGCTAGAATAATAAATGAAAGGTGCATTGACTGTGGAGAATGTATAAGGGTTTGCCCTTATCATGCAAAGAAGGCAATTACCGATTCCTTTGATAGTATAAACAGCTTTAAATACAAAGTTGCCATACCTGCGCCGTCTTTATATGGGCAGTTTAAATCCATTAAGTCAAGAAACCACCTTCTAACAGCGTTGAAAAAATGCGGGTTTGATCATGTGTTTGAAGTTGCAAAAGCTGCTGAAATAATAACATTAGAAACTAAAAGACTTATTAAAGAGTCAAACCATAAAAAACCCATGATTTCATCTGCTTGTCCTGCTGTAGTAAGGCTTATACAAGTGAGATTTCCCAGCTTAATTGACAATATTTTAAAGTTGGAGTCACCTATGGAGCTTGCGGCAAAGATGGTAAAAGATGAAGTATCAAAAAATGAGGACATTTCAATAGAAGATATAGGGGTTTTTTTTATAACTCCTTGTGCAGCTAAAGTGACAAGCATTAAAGCACCTTATGAAAAAGATAAATCTTCTGTCGATGGGGCTTTATCTATAGAAGATATTTATATAAAAGTATTAAATAATCTCAATGAACTTGAAGAAGCTGAAGACTTGGAAAAGTCAGGCTTTATAGGAATCAGATGGGCGAATTCGGGAGGAGAGAGTATTGCACTTGATACAGATAATTTTCTTGCAGTTGATGGAATTCATAATGTAATTACTATTTTAGAGCAGTTAGAGGATGATAAATTAGAAGATGTAGACTTTGTTGAAGCTTTAGCATGCCAAGGTGGATGTCTTGGAGGGCCTTTAACTGTTGAAAATCTTTATGTTGCAAAGACCAAAATAAAAAAGGTTATTGATGAAGCCAAAAGCAAAGGTTTTAGCT
>DUVG01000249.1 GCA_012841175.1 Clostridium sp. | reverse complement strand
TCACCTTGTTTATATTCATTATTATGTCCCCCAACTCCTTCTTTTTTACTTATGTAATTTTTTCTTACTAATTTGCATTAATAAAGTTCTCCTGTGTATACCAAAAGTTTTTCTAAAAGCCACATAACTTCTCCTCTTGTTATTTCACTTCTGCCATCCGCAACTCTTCCATTTTCCCTTACTAAAACCATCCCGTTTTCCTTTATAAATTCTTGTCTTTTCCTTTTTTCTAAAACCTGATTGGTTTTTAATTCATAAACTTTTATCATCATTTCATACACTTCGTCTACAGTGGAATTTCGTGTTAGACTTGAAACTTCTCTGTTTTCTATAAGACCTACTTTTGCAGCTTCAAGCATAAAATTGTTGCTATATTGATATTCTAAAATATCAAACATAATTTTTACAGTATCGCCTAAAGTAGCATATAGATCAGGTTTAAACAATCTGCCCTCAATACTTTTTAGTTGATATACAGATGCCACATTATTTATGGCAGTTTCAAACCTATGATAATAAACATCATCAAAAAAGTCTTTTTCTAACTGGGCAATTGCTATATCTCCAGTTTTACTTGTTTCTATGGAAATTTCTCCTGCCTTTCTATCTCTGTCATAAGAAGCAGATGTATTTAGTCTTTGCCAAATGGAAGCATTTTTATCATATACATAACCATATGTTTTTCCATTTACATACCAGTCACTTTCACTGTATTCTACTGAAAGTTTTAGAGGTTTTAAAAGGTAATCAAATGTAGTTAACAATCCTAAATCTCTTACGCCAACTTCTACGCTGGAAACTTCTTTTTTAAAGTTGATATTTTTCACATCTGTCTTAAAACTCTCTGGTACAGAAATTATAATTTCATAATCAACCCTGTTTTTGTCTGCCACCAAAGGATTGCTGCTTTCAGTTGTAATAACTCCAGATCTTATTGTCAGTGAATTTTCCTTTGTTAGTACAACAAGGTTTTTACCAAGTCTAGTAAAACCCATAAAAACTCTATCGGACACAATCATTTTTATTTTTTTGTATTTGCCTGGTGGATTTGTCAGATCTATTTTATAGTCTAAGCTTTTATCCTTAATAACACTTTCTAAAAGCCTGTCTGCATTAACACCTGTTATTTTAATATTCCATACCCCGTCTATTATTTTTTCAGCTATTTCAACATAATCACCTGTTATTGCGTCATCTATCTCCTGATTGGAGTCATAATCATCTGAACTTGATTTTGTTCTTACAGTTACACTATAAGTGGGTTCAGATCTTAAATCTTTTTCCCTGTCGTATGCATAAAGTCTGGCATAATATCTATGGTTTGAAAGAAGTCCCTCTACAGTATACTCAGAAACTTCTCCCACATTGTATTCTACTGCTTCTTTATAATCATAATATCTGGATATTTCAATTATGTATTCTAAACCCTCCTGCATCATCCATTCGTAAGTTATGCTGTTTAAAGCAATGGCATCAAGGCTATTTTTAATTCCAAATCCTACAGGAGTATCTGGTGGAATATACTTTAATGTTCTTGCAGAATATGAATCACTCCACAAAGACCTTTTTGTTTGGCCTAATTCATTTACCGATTCTGCCTGTATCCAAAAATAGTACAAAGTATCTGGATTTAGTCCCCCCACCCTGTAGTATATAGAGTCATATAAATCTTCAGGGGTTACTTGGATCTCTTGCCCAGCTGCATTTATATCATCCTCTAACCCATATTTAATATAATAGTTATATGTAGGTACAAATTCCCAGCCTAAATCTATATACATATCACTTGCAAGGCTATAGTTGAAATTTGGCACTACAGGCTGTTCAACAGGTGGATCTATCACAGGGTTGGTGGTTATTATCAAGGGCTCTGAAGGTCCTGAAGAAAGTCCCTCACTTTTTCTTGTTGCCCTCACCCATATTACATATGTTTTATTTGGTTCAAGGCCTGTTACAACAATGTCAATATTGTGCTTCTTTTTATCAATGTTGAGGTTTGGATTTTCCATGTCATCATTAGGTTCTGTTGGAAAATCAGTTATTTTATCTGCTGGTATTGTGCTTAAAATATCGTAAGACATACCTTCCACAAATTCTATACACCCTACATCAATAGTAACT
>DUVG01000248.1 GCA_012841175.1 Clostridium sp. | reverse complement strand
TATTTATTTGGAACTATATTCCAATTTATCCCTACAGTAATTTTACTCTATGCTCCCCGTGACTAAAGTCAGGGCCACATGCTTTGATATTATAGATACGAAATATACAGAAAAATAGCATGTTATAATCTAGACAGAATAATAATTTATGTGGAAACAAAAAAGCAAGCAACTTTAATAGCTGCTTGCTTAGCGTTGGAGCGGGTTACGAGATTCGAACTCGCGACTTTCACCTTGGCAAGGTGACACTCTACCACTGAGTTAAACCCGCGCTCCTAAATTGACCGCAAAGACAATTATACTCTCTATAATTGTCTTTGTCAAGAATAAAGTTTAATGTCAATAGGATTTATTTTGAAAACTTTTTTTATATTCTGCTGGACTTTGATTTGTATACTTTCTAAAAAGCCTGCTAAAATAACTTGCTTCCCTATAACCTAACATTTCACTTACCTCGTAAGTTTTATAGTTTCCTTCTTTTAGAAGCATTTTTGCCCACTCCATTTTAATCTTTGTCACATACTCTAAAAAATTATATCCTGTTTCCTGTTTAAATAATGAACAAAAATAATTTTTGCTTATATTTAAATATTCGGCTATGGATAATAATGTAATATCCTCTTCTATATTTCCTAAAACATATTCACATGCTTTTTTTATAAGAGCATTACTTTGTGCTGGCTTGTACTCTTTTACAACATCTAAAACACTTGTAACAAATTTAATAAAATACACCTTTATTTCTTCTTTAGAATTAAAATCAGATATATTGATATTTGTAAATTCACTAAAATCATATAACTTATTTATAAATCCATAATGTATATCAATAAAATGGGATATGTTAAATATCAATTGACCTGCAGCAAAGGCCATCCTTTTAAGATTGTCTTGTCCTCCTGCTGCAATATCGTCAAATATATTTTCTGCAAGTTTTAAAGCCTTATCGTCTCCAGCCATTATGTATTCTGCTAATATTTTTTCTCTCTCTACAGGATATAGAAGACTTTTATTGCTATTTTCATTAAATTGGCTTATATTTATAATCCTGTTTCCACCTAAAATATATTTATGTCTCAATGCTGATTTTGCGCCCATATAGCTTAAGCTAATATCATTTGGATTTGAAACCACATTGCCTATACCTACCGTTACCCTTACATTGTAATTTTTTTTGATCTCCTCTGATACAGCCTCATAAAAATCATTTGATAAATCTTCAAATTTCTTCTTTTTGATTTCGTTAATGGGCTGTAAAATGATTCCAACAATGCCTATGTCCATATCAATAGTGTTGCAAATTAAATTATTATACCCTTTTGCAATATTATGTATTACTTCTCTTGTTTTTTTAATTAATTCTCCAAGTTTTCCACTTTTGATCCACTCTTTAGAAATTTCATCAAAATTCCCTACTTCTATTATTCCTACCAAAACCATTCTATCTAAAATATTAATATTATATTCGCTAATAAGGCCATTTAATTTACTAAATACCTCTTTGCCTCTTAATAAATCATATAATATTTTTTCCCTTGATATAGAAAAATTCATTTCTAGCTTTTCTTTTAGTTTTTGGCTTTTTTCTTTCTCTAAATGTCTTTTTTTTAAATTTTCATAAGCATTTTTAAGTAAGCTATATAAATCCTCACTATTTATAGGCTTTATAAGATAATCATATGCACCTAATAACAATCCGTGTTTTGCATAAGAAAAATCTTCATCTTTAGTTAAATATATTACCATGGTTTCTTTACCATATTCTTTGACTGTGTTTAACAACTCTATTCCATTCATTTTTGGCATATTAATTTCTGAAATTACAAGATCTATTTGATGTTGATTTAGTTTTTGCAAAGCATCTATTCCATCACTTGCAACACATACAAGTTCAAAACCATAATCACCCCACTTGATTTGGCTTTTAAACCATTCCCCTAGTATACGGTCATCTTCCACCACCATAACATAAAACAAAACCTATGTCCTCCTTTGTCAAAACCTTAGAGACAAATAACAAACCGTCAAAACCACAATTTGCTAACAGTTATGTAAACGCAGCCTTTTGAAGATGTTTTTTTACTTAAGACATCTAAAGTCATTTCTCACAAATTAAAATAGTTATATTTATAAATTAATATTAATACTATATTAATTTATTGTCAAATCCTTTGTTTT
>DUVG01000247.1 GCA_012841175.1 Clostridium sp. | reverse complement strand
CATTTATTTTATGAAACTCATCTTCTGCTTCCTTTTCTGCTAAAGCAGCCAAATCCAAAACCTTTTTATCAACTTTAAATTCATTTTTTATATACTCTTGAAATCTAGATAACATATTGTCTCCCCTCATTATTAAATAATTTTCATCAAGTTTTATAAAACCCTTATTAATTATATATTAACTTTTTTTTCATATCAACAATTGAAAAATTAAAGCTACTACAAGTGTGCCGTTTACAGCTGTAGTTTTTTTGCTATAATAACATTATAACATATCAAAGTTTAAGCTAAAACCAAAGGTGTAATTTGCCTTAAAATAAATTTAATAACAAGATTTTAATAAACTGGTGGTAAAAAATGATTTTAAAACATACAGTAGAAGCTGAGTCTTCTGGTAAAACAATAAAATATATTTTAAAAGAGAAACTTATGTTTTCTCAAAATTTAATACGCAAATTAAAACGTCAAAACGGTATTTTTTGCAATAAAAAGCCTGTCTTTGTAAATGCTATTGTAAAGGAAAATGATATTGTAGAAGCTAATATAAATTTTGAAGAAAATTCAGAGGGAGTAATCCCTGAAGATATTCCAATAGACATAATATACGAAGATGAAGTTTTAATAGCTTTAAATAAACCGCCAGATACAATTGTTCATCCCACTCGAAACCATCTTAATGGCACTTTAGGAAATGCACTTTCCTATCATTTTCTTAAAAAAGGGATTTCAAGTAAAATAAGGCCTGTTATGAGATTAGATCGGGATACATCTGGCATTATTATTTTTGCCAAAAACTCATTTACACAGGATTTTATGACAAAGCAAATGAGCAGCAATTTATTTTACAGAGAATACATTGGAATAGTACATGGTTTAGTTGACAAACCCAATGGAACCATTAACCTGCCAATAGCAAGAAAATCTTCTAGTACCATTGAAAGATGCATTTTGCCATCTGGATACCCTTCAATAACACATTACAAAGTTATTGAACACCTTAAAAATGCTACTTTCTTACGCTTTATACTTGAAACTGGCCGAACTCATCAAATAAGAGTTCACTGTCAGGCTTTAGGTCATCCAATTTATGGGGATACTCTTTACATCAATACCTCTACAACCCTAGAAAACCAGGCAATATTTCCCCAAAACCAACCTATTATTGCCTTAGACCACTCTGCCGCCAAAGACAGTGTATTCATCAACAGACAAGCTCTTCACTCATCAAAGGTGGTTTTTATTCATCCAATTAATAAAAAACCTCTAGAGTTAGCTGCTCCCATACCTTACGACATTGAAAAACTTATGGAAATATTGAGAAAATAATGGCTTAATTCTCTGATTAATGCTAATATAGTATTTGTTTTGAAACAAAAGCAGCTAGCGGGAGGGATTTCATGGAAGTATTAAAAGATCGGTATACCATTACTGAATTAAGCCAAAGCCTTAGTATTACAGACCATGCTCTAAGATATTATGAGAAGGAATTTAATATGCATGTACCTAAGGACAAAAGAGGAAGACGGTATTACACTCCAGATCTTGCTAATATCATGTATCAAATAAAAAATATGCGTGATGAGGGCTTAGAAATTAAAGCAATTAAAAAAATACTTAAACCTGAAATAGAATTGATGACTCCACAACCTGAAGAAACAAAAGAAATTAATTCTCTTTCTCGTATAGATGAGAAAAATAACGCATTAGAAATACAAAAATTTTTTCAGGACTTTGGTGAAAAAATTGTAGATAGTTTTTCAACTACAGTAACAAATGCTAAAGAGGATATTACAACTGAAATTTATAAAACTAAACTTGAACTTGGTGCATGTGTAGAAAACAACATGCGAAAGTTTG
>DUVG01000246.1 GCA_012841175.1 Clostridium sp. | reverse complement strand
TAAGTTCATTTAGAGCCGTTGTAAGAGCCATTGAAGGGGAAGCGGCACGTCAGATTGAAGAAATTGAAGCTGGCAGAGTTATTGTACAGGAGACCAGGCGCTGGGATGAGGGAAAGAATATGAGCTACTCAATGAGAAGTAAGGAGGAAGCTCATGATTACAGATATTTTCCTGAACCTGATTTAATGATTATTGAAGTTGATGCAAAGTGGAAAGAAGAAATCAAAAACAGTCTTCCAGAACTTCCGAGGGATAGGAAAAAGAGATATATTAATGATTTTTCACTTCCCGAATATGATGCATCCATTCTCACTAGTTCAAAGATGCTAGCAGATTTTTTTGAAGAAACAGCTATAAAAAGCAACAATGCAAAAGCAGCAAGTAATTGGGTAATGGGAGAAGTTTTAAGAGTCTTGAAAGAAAAACAAATGGAAGTTCAAAAAATACCTTTTCCGGCAGAGTATCTTGCAGAACTTATAACATTAATTGATAAGGGAACAATAAGTGGAACAATTGGAAAAATAGTTTTTGAAGAAATGTTTATCCATGGGAAAAAACCTGAAATTATAGTAGAGGAAAAAGGCCTTAAAGTCATAAATGACCAGGAGGAAATTCTTAATATTGTTTCTGAAGTTTTAAATAAAAATGTTAAATCTGTTGAAGATTATAAAAATGGAAAAAGTAAAGCTTTTGGATTTTTAGTAGGGCAAGTTATGAAAGAGACCAAAGGAAAGGCAGATCCTAAAATTGTAAATGAAATGCTAAAAAAAGAGTTAAAATAAAATGTTAATGAAAGGTTTGATAGTAATGAAAAAGAAATTTCCAATTAAAATAGTAGCTTCTTTAGCTGTGGTTTTTTTCTCATTTTTATATGATGCTACTCTTGGAAAAGTAGTTTTAGGTGTATTTATTGTGTATATGCTTTTTTCAAGTAGAAATACTTTTTATGAGATTTTTGCAACTAAAGCATATAAAAAAGGTGATATGGAAAAAGCAGTTAGTTTATTTGAAAAAGCATCAAAGTCTACCCAAAATCCAAGACCTAAAATATCTTATGGTTATTTACTGCTAAAAATAGGTGAGCTTGATAAAGCTTCTCAAGTGTTTAAAGAAATGATTGATTCTGATATTGATGAAGATAGTAAAATTAAGGCAAAATCCAACTATGCCCTAGTATTATGGAAAAGTGGCGAATTAGATAGTGCAATTAATCTATTAGAAGAAGTTTTATCTGAGTATACAAGTTCGGTTGTCTACGGAAGTTTAGGCTATCTTTATATATTAAAAGGAGATTTAGAAAAGGCTGTTGAATTTAACAAAGAAGCATATGATTATAATAGTTCTGATCCAATCATACTTGATAACTTAGGAAATGCCTACTATTTAATAGGCGAACTTTCTAAATCAGAAGAAATATATAAAGAATTAATGAACTTAAATCCTCAATTTCCAGAAGCATATTATAACTACAGTCTTTTATTAAAAAAACTTGGTAAGTTAGATGAAGCTTTAGATTTTATGAAAAAAGCTAATAACTTTAATTTGTCTTTTTTAAGTAACTTAACAAAAGCAAATATAGAAAATCAATTAAAGGAAATAGAGGATGTTATAGCAAGAGAGCAATAAACACGCGAAAAAGCTAAAAAATTGGCAATATTTTAGTTCAAATGAATTTTACTGTGATAATAATGAAATACTCAATCTTGTATACAATAAACATTTTATATATAATTAATAAGGCTGTTTATTTTGAAAGGGGTAGAGTTTATGAATTTTATTGAAAAATTAATTAAACGTGCAAAATCAGATGTTAAAACAATTGTATTACCTGAGAGTACAGACCAAAGAGTTATAAAAGCTGCATCTATGATTAAAGAGCAGGGAATTGCTAATATTGTACTTATTGGTGACGAAAATGAGATTTTAAAATTAGCAGAAGATATAGATCTTTCGGGTATAAAGATAGAAAATCCTTTAAAGTCTGATAAGACGGAAGAGTATTCAAAAAGTTTTTATGAGCTGAGAAAAGCTAAGGGCATTTCTTTAGAACAAGCTTCAGAAATTATGAAAAATCCTCTCTATTTTGCAGTGATGATGGTGAAAAACGGAGATGCAGATGGGATGGTGGCAGGAGCTGTTAACTCAACAGCAGATACCCTAAGACCTGCACTTCAAATACTAAAAACTGCACCAGGGACAAAACTAGTTTCAGCGTTTTTTGTAATGGTAGTACCAGATTGTGAGTATGGAGAAAATGGAACATTTATTTATGCAGATTGCGGATTGGTGGAAAACCCAGATGCAGAACAATTGTCAGAGATTGCAATAGCTTCATCCAAATCTTTTAAAACCCTTGTACAAGAAGAACCTAAAGTTGCAATGCTTTCTTATTCCAGTTATGGCAGTGCTAAAAGTGAGCTAACTGAAAAAGTAATAAATGCAACAAAACTTGCAAAAGAAAAAGCACCTAATATTTCTATTGATGGTGAATTGCAAGCAGATGCTGCATTAGTACCAGCTATAGCAAAATCAAAAGCACCAGGAAGTAATGTGGCAGGAGAGGCGAATGTATTGATTTTCCCTGATTTAAATAGTGGAAATATTGCATATAAACTGACAGAGAGATTAGCAAAAGCAGAAGCTTATGGACCTATTACTCAAGGAATTGCAAAGCCGGTAAATGATTTATCAAGAGGTTGCAGTGCAGAAGATATTGTTGGTGTGGTAGCAATTACTGCTATTCAAGCTCAAGGTTAAAAATATTTATAGTAAAAGTTTTAGATTAAGGTGGAACTTAAAAAGTAAGCTCCACCTTAACCTTAGTAATGAGCTTTATCTTAATCAAGATAGAGTTTTAGATTTAAAATTAGGTAAAAGATTAATAATAATTAAATAAAATTATAAAGAAAGGGGTTAGTTTAATGAAAGTATTAGTTATTAACTCAGGAAGTTCATCACTAAAATATCAATTTATTGATATGACTAATGAAAGTGTACTTGCAAAAGGAGTATGTGACAGGATCGGTCTTGAACAATCTTTTTTA
>DUVG01000245.1 GCA_012841175.1 Clostridium sp. | reverse complement strand
TATAGCACTTTATTTCCATATGTCAAGGTGAACATTAATAAAATTCACAAAATATTAATAGGAATTTTAAATAAATTAATGTAGAATAAATAATAGACATAATTTTTATATTCAAGAGGAGGAAGTAATTAATATCATGAGAAAAAAAATGGAGAATTTTTGGTACTACCATAAGTTCAAAGTAATTGTTGCTATATTCGCAATTGTATTTATAATTTTAGGCTGGAATTTTAATGACGGTGAGGTATCTGACTTAGAAATTGGATATGTTATAGAAAATCATAACTTTATTTTAGAAGGGGAAAAGTTTGAGGAAGTAAAAGCTGAATTTGAATCCTTAATACATGATGTAGATGGAGATGGAGAAAACAAAGATGTTTTGTTTACAGCATTAATGGGTCAACGTATTGAATTAGAGTTTGGCATAGGTATTTCTCATATTCTTTTATTGGATAAAGAAATTCTTAGCGTATTTATTGATAACCCTTTTTTCGAACCACTAGACCGTTATGTGGAAAAATACAATATTGACATTAGCGATTTTCCAGAAGTACGCACTGTGCCTTATGGCACAACTGAACCTAAAGTTTATGCCTTGCCTGTAAAAGAAATGCCATTGCTTTTGGACATAGGTCTACCTGAAGATTTTTATTTTACTATAAGGTTTCCTAAAGAAAAAGAAAAAGGTGACGTGATGAGAGTTGAAAACGCCCATATAGTTTTAGATTATATTTTAGATGATGGCCAAAAGAGAAAATAAAAAGGGTTTGTCCACCAATTTCCTAAGTGGACAAACCTTTTTTTATTTTTAAATATTATTTTTCATTAGAATTGTTTTGTTGATTTAATCTCTCCATTGTCTTAGCAGCAAAATCCCGTCCTCCAATTCCAAAGGCAATGGCAAAAGCTGCAGCTAGTGCTCCTAATACAATAATAAATGCAGAATTTACAATTGATGTAGCAATGTCAAGTTGTATAAGTGTCATAAATATTGCAACAACTATAATAGAACTCTTTACAATTATTGTTGTCAAGCCAGCATTAGGATATTTCTTCTTCATAAAGCTTTCAACCCATGCAGCAAAGAAAAGAGCCACACCCATTATAATAATCGCACTGATAATAAATGGAAGATAAGCTATTATTGCTTCACCAACTGATTGTAGTACATCTAAATTAATAACATTAATTGCCTGAACAGTAAATAGCAATACTATAATGTACTTTACAACTTCACCTATTGCTTTAGAAAGGGAAAAGTCCTTCATCTTTGAATTGTCTGTAGTAATAATTTTTTTAGTAATTCCATCTGTCCCAACGCTAGAAAGAAGATTTGAAAGAAGCTTTCCTGTTATTTTTGCCACATATGTTCCTATTATAATTAATGCAAGGGCAACTATAATTTGAGGGATAATAGTGAATATCTTATTCAATACCACTGTAGCTGGCTGTGATATTGCTGTTATATTTAATGTTTGCAACGCTGCAATAATTATAGGAATTAAAATTATTACATAAACAACATAGGAAATCATTGAAGAAAATGTAACACTTTCATCTCCTCCAACTCCTGCTTTTTCTTGGAGTTTGTCAATATTAAACCTCTTTAGCATAGACGCAATAAGCTGACGAATTATTTTAGCTATAAACACTCCAAATACCAATATAAGTATAGCTGCTAAAATATTAGGTATGAAATTTACAAACTGAGAAACTAATCCTGAAATGGTATTTGAAACGTTTTGCATTCCTAGCCTGTCCAAAACTGCAGGTAAAAACATCAAAAATACAATTACAAAAACCAGTTTTCCTATAAACTCTAATGAACTTCCTGTTACTTCATCTACTACTCCTAATTTGTCTGTGTATTTTTCTAATTTAAGCAGTTTTAAACCTTTCACTACTATTCCCTTAGCAATCATTGCTGCTAAGTACGCCACAATTAATAAAATAATTGCAGTTACCACAGAAGGAAGTAAAGTTTCAAAAGTGCCTAACAATTCTTGCAAGTATCTCATTTAAAACCATCCTCTCTTTTTATTATTTATACTGCCACAAAATTATAAAACCTAAACACCATTATATAATACTTTTTGAAGAAAAAAAAGGCATAAAAAATATTCTTCCGATTTGTCTAATTTTTATTTTACCATTTCCGATATATTAATTATAAACTTAACTTCCTAACTTTGGCATTTCTAAAATTAATCTCAGAATTCTAAAATCTACGAAAGGGTGATTATTTCATGAAGTCAAAAAAAGTTTTAAAATGTACAAAACAATTTATAGCTCTATTTCTAACACTCATACTTTTCATATCTATTACTGGATGCGGTAGTGGAAAAGCAAAAGGTGAAGAATATCATGTTGGTATTTTGTCAGGACTTAGTTATCTTGCCAAAGCCGCAGATGGTTTTAAAGATGAGATGACTAAACTAGGATATATTGAAGGAGAAAACATTTCCTATACTATTCTTAGTACAGAATCTGATTTTGAAGAGTATAAAGCTTTTTCAAAAAAGTTTGTAGAAGATGGAGTTGATTTAGTTTTTTGTTACCCCACGGAAGCTGCTTTAGCATTAAAAGAAGCCACCGAAGGAACTGATATACCTGTTATTTTTGGAGTGACAAATATTGAAGATACCAATCTTGTAAACAGTGTACGTGAGCCTGGTGGCAACATAACTGGCGTCCGTTATCCTGGCCCTGACCTGGCAATTAAACGCCTTGAATTTATGCTTGAAATTGTGCCTTATGCAAAACGCATATTATTGCCGTACAGCTCAGAGTCTCCTGTTTGCGCTCCCCAATTAGAAGCACTTCCTGCAGCAGCAGAAAGACTTGGTGTGGAACTGATATACGCAGGTGCAAAAACCCCTGAGGAACTGGAAGATATTTTTAATAAATATGACAGTCAAGATGAAATTGAATTTGATGCAATAGTATCAATAGCTGAACTGTTTGCTGTTGAACCTGTCACATTCCTTACAATGATTAAATTTGCAAACAAACATAATATCCCTATGGGTGGCGCTCTTATGGAATATGATGGTTATTCATCTCTTTTTGGTATCAATATTAATGAATATGTAACTGGCCAAAAAGCTGCAAGTTTAGCAGATAAAATTTTAAAAGGTGAAAATGTATCCACAGTACCTGTTGTTACAGATGAAAGCTTTGTACAAATTAACTATAAAGAACTACAAAAACAAGGCTTTGACATTCCTGAGTCAGTGTTAAATCAAGCTGATGAAATTATAAAGTAATAATAAATATTAAAAAACCCCATTTAAAAAGAGCTGGTATCTATTATTTAGAACCAGCTCTTTTTAAACTCAACTTAATTGGTCTTTTTTGTTTTAAATACATTAGTTGTTACTACAAGTCTTTCACCCATATGATATAGGCTTTGGGCAAATTCATCTACCTGTTCTGCAATTAAACTTTGGTTTTCTGAAGCTGCCGTTACCTCCTCAGTTGAAGCCGCTGTCTCTTCTAAAATACTTCTAATAGTTATTACTGAATTGATTGTTTTTGTTTTTACATCCTCTATTTTAGATATTACACTATTTAATTCTATAATTTTTTCTATAACATTGTCCATAGAGGTAATTATTTCATCAAATGCATCTTGTGTTGAAAACACTGCCTTCATTTGCTCTTCCACAATTTTATGAACTCGTTTTGAGGTATTTATAGAGGATTCTGTTTGAAATTTTATTTCCTTTAAAAGAGGCTTTATCATTTTTGCCGACTCTTTAGATTGAGTTGAAAGGCTATTTATCTCTTTTGCAATTACAGAAAAACCCTGCCCTGCATCTCCTGCTTTAGCTGCTTCAATGGTTGCATTTAATGATAATAAACTGGTTTTTTTAGTAATAACACTTATAGCATCTGTAATTTTCTGAATCTTTTCCATACTTTCATTAAGTTTTTTTGTGTCTTCTGTAAATTCTTTTGTTATTCTATCTGTTTCTTTAGACTTTCTAGTTAGCAATTTAATTGTATCTTTAGATTTTATACTTAGTTTTTTTGTAGACTCTGTAATTTTCTCTACTTCCATTGCTTTAGATACTGCATAATCTATCTCGTTTCCAAGATTATGAATCTGTTCTGATGTTTTTTCTGCTTCGTTGGCTTGTTCTTCTGTACCTGCACTAATTTGTTCCATAGCAATTACAACTGATTTTGCAGCTTCTGCAGACTCAGTTGAACCCCTTTTTAATTCTAAACTTTGCTCCATTATTACTTTTAAAGCCTTTTTTATATCTATTATGATATTGTTGATATTTGAAACCATATGATTAAAGTTTATAGCCAATTCTCCTATTTCATTATTGCAATCAATATTAATTTGTGCATCTAAATCACCTTTACTAATTACCCTTGTAGCATCTCTAAGCTTTATAATTGGCTTGGTAATTCTCTTTGATATAAAAATTCCAGCAAATACTGCAAATACAAAGCCTAAAAATATTGCAAATACTGATATCCAAATACTTTTGATTATTGGAGCATTGGCTTCTGAAACAGGTATTTCAACCATAATTGCCCAATCTGGTTCTCCTAAAGGTACATATGTAATTACAGATCTTTTACCTAAAATCCCCTTTGACCTTTCGCTATTTATTTCAGTATTTTCAATGTTTTTGTCATTTACAAACTTTGAAACTAAATCTATATTTAAAAGATTTTCTCCTTTTATTACACGACTTACATCTCGAAAGGCTATAAGGCTGCCATTTCTGTCCACTACATAAGCCGTTCCTTCTTTTCCTATTTCCATTGAAGCTACTACATCCCACATAAATTTTAAATTTATTTCCGAAATCAACGCACCTTTCAAATCTCCAAATACATCTTTTATTGGTGTTGCCAAAAGAATAATTGGCTCAAAAGACATTTCATCAATAAAAACAGAACTTATATAAAAATCTTTAGTGTCCATATTAGAAAATAATTCTTTGGTATTTTGTTCTGTAAGCTGACCTTCTAATGATGAAGCCAAGCGTGAAATTCTGCTTACCTCGTCACCTTGATTATTTAGTAAAGCTAATTGTCTAAAAGAATTGTCAACATTTAGAAGTCTGCTCATTATCTGCTTTTGGCTTTCTATATCTTCTTCTGTCAAATCACTTACAAGTACTACTGATGACATCATATCAATTTTTTTATGAATGTAGTTTCTTACCTGTTTTACAGCTTCGTCTGCAATAATATGTTGCTGATTTTCCACAAGCTTGCAATTGCTATTGTAGTTAATATAAGTGTTAATTGCTGAAATTCCTATTAGAATAATACCACTTACTGCTATAAAAGCAATTGATAATGTTGTAGATAAACTTTTTAAGTCCATTATTTTTACTTTTATTTTTATTTGTTTAAAAAGTTTTGATAATTTAGCAATTATTTTTTTCATGCCTATATATTTCCTCCTTTATTGAGTACAGTGAAGATATTTTAGAATAATTTATAAACAAAATTTTTTGACTTGCAAGGAGTTTATAAGAGTTTTGATTTGTATTTACATATATTTACATTAGCAAATATTACATTAGCAAATATTACATTAACAAATAATTCTACATCCACAATATAAAATCCTCTAAAATTGTATAATTTATATAGTTTTTTTACAAAAAAAAACTTCACCCTTTAAAAGGTGAAGCTAAATAGGGATAAATATATAAATTTCAATTACTCTCCATAATACGCTTTCTTGTATATTTCTATTAACTCGTCTATAAGAGGATATCTTGGATTTGCAGTTGTACACTGATCTTCAAAAGC
>DUVG01000244.1 GCA_012841175.1 Clostridium sp. | reverse complement strand
TAGTAGTACCTTCACCTAAAACATATAGCGAGCTTTTAGAAAGGGTGAAATGCCCACATGGTCTTAAGTGCATTGATTGGTATTTGTGTTATAAAAATAAAAACTACCTGTAATTTGGTAGTTTTTTGTTTTTTCTTATCTAATAACATCATTTCTCAAGTCTTTTATAGAGTTATCCATGCTATTTAATTTATCCAATATTAATTTTAAAACTTCTTCCAGGAATGTCACCATGGACACCCTTGCTCTTAAGCTAACGGTTCCTACTACCAAGCCCGTAGTGGACTTTCACCACCAAGTTGTTGCCCATGCTAGGCACACAAAAAGGGGCTTTGAGACGCCCCCCAGCTTTTATATGTTATTTTATGTATTATATACTAAGTTATTTCACTTTCTTTTTTATGTTCTTAACAAATGTTTCAACAGGAACCCCATCCTCTACAATTTTCAAGTGTTTATCATTCTTAACTTTCTCATTATTTTTTATTTTTCCATTTATAATATCTATATCACCTTGGATTGGATTTAGTGTTGAAAACGGCATATTTTCTCCGAATTCTGCTCTAAAATCTTTCAAAAAGAAAACCTTATGACTACCCTCTTTATAAATCTCTTCTTCTCCTATTACTTTCATATTATTTAAAGTACCACCTAGTTGCTTTATTTTAATTATTTGACCTTTTTTGAACTCCCCTTTTATCACCTGATCTACTTCAATCTCAGAAACAGTAAATATTAGAGGCTTTACATTCATTTCTTCTAGTATTTTTTTCTTTTCATCTTCAGATAATGATTCATCTAATTCAATTTTTCGCTGATATTCCATACATTCTTTAACTTTTACTACTTTCCCAGTTATTATTACATCAGATTCTTTAACAATTGAATCTTCATCATACACAGGGTAATCAGCTTTAAATATATAAGTTTCTTGTACAAGTTGTTCAGTATTTGATTTACAATTAGTATATCCAATTACAATTATTCCTATAACTAAAGCTAGACTAACAGGAATAATAAATTTTAATTTTTTATTCATACATAATACCTCCTAACCATTATTTTTCTGCACATTTATTTACCCACAAAGAAAACACAACTTACCTATCCCAATTAGCAATCGCACCAATAATGTCATCTGCTTGAGGAGTATAAAGAGTAGCCCTATCCCTATTCACATTCATAATAGCAGTACCACTGGAGAGATCTAACAATCCTATAGCATGACCTAGTTCATGGCAAAAAACGCTTATTTTTATCTCAGATTTATACATAGTTAGAACAAGTCTAGTGTTTATTATTATATCAAAAGACAAAGTTCGGTGATATCCATTTGAAGTTGCTGTCTTTACCACAAATAAACCAGCATCGTTAGTAGGAATAGATTCAGCATATGCATAATTTGTTGCAGATGAACTCTCGTAAAACTTTTGTGGGGAAAATGTATCATTCCATTTTCTCATTGCTGTTCCAAGTTCAATCGAATAAAACGAATTTAAATTATTCTTTATGTAGCATGTTTTTTTGTAATATCCATAAGGCCATATTACATAGGCGTAGCAATACTACTAATTGATAGTGCTAAAATACATGCTACTGCTACTCAGAATACTAACTTCTTTAAGATAGAATTATACCTCCCTTATTATTTTAATATTGCATTATAATGTATCATAATTATATTAGTTTTTTTTTGAAATGTCAATAATTGATTTATTATACTTTATTTTTAAATCCCGTCTTTAGAAGTTAGCACCACAAATTTTTTTAAAAAAATTTCATGAAGTATTACCTAATCTCTATCACCAATACAATTATTTCTATAATCAACTTCTAGACGGGTTGTGTTTTCTTGGCAGCAACTACGAAAAATTTCTAGAGCTGTTTAATGCTCAAGTAGCTGACACTTATGGCATTAATACTTCAAAATCTTATTTTGACTGTACAAACTTCTATTTTGAAATTGATAGAGAAAATGACTTTAGAAAAAAAGAGACAGTATAAAGGGACATTTTCTCATATACTATTTAACCATACTTCAGAAATCTTTAATTTTATAAGAAACTTCAAAGCTGTAAAAGCAGATAGAAATTATATAAATGTAACTGCTTGTACGGATTTTATCGAAGAATTGTCAGAAAAATTTGATCTCCCGCTAACGAATTATTTTATAAAACTTAAAAGGCTACTGCCTTACCGCAATAGCCTTACAATTTTTATGAATTAGCACCATTTTTAATGTCTGATATCAAAGTCAGGTATTATATCATAAATGGTAAAAAGTATATGTGTCCTTTACTTTAATATTTGAAATTTCTTTTCTCTTGAATCTATACCACCTGTAAAAATTTCCACAGCATCATCGTAGTCTTTTATTTGGACTTCCCCTCCTGTTTTATAGTCCTTAGGGATATTTTCAGAATTTCTTTTATAATTTATTGCATACATGTATACACCTATCTCTGTCTTTTTGTTTATATAGTTTTTTATAACTTGATCAAATAAAGCAATTTCAAACTTCTTAATTTCCTCAGCATATTGTATTTCTCCAAAAGGATTTCTATCAAAAACATTTACCTTTTCTAGCGGTTCTTCATATGTTATAGTTTCGTCATAGGGCCTATTTAACCATTCAATCATTGAATAAAAATAACTATGGTACTTTCTCATTGTAGCGTTTAAATCAAAAAATGGCCACTTAAAAAACTGGGAAACTTCACTCTTATTATTTTTAATAATGTAATAATCTGCTACAATCAGGTTTTCATATGCTTTATCAAGTTTTTCTAATATATTTTCAGTAATACTGCTAATTCGTGAAAAATTATATTCTTTAAATTCTTCTTGATTATTGTAGTAGTACTCTCCCATTTGGGTCACTATATAGCTGTACAACATTGCATAATAAACATTGGTATTTTTTATTGAAATAATAGCGTCTACAGTATGCCATAAATCTATATACTTGCTGGCTGCTTCACTGGTTTTTCCTTGATTTTGCAATGTCTTTACTTCTACCAATTCAAGACTTATAAAATTAACTATTGCATCTACATATTTTTGAATATCTTGTTCTGAAAAGCTGTTATCTTCAAGTTCTATCGCTGGCCTAGTGGAAATTGCAATATCTTTAGATTTTATAAATTTTGAAATACTCTCTCGTTTAGCAGCAGTATTTTCTAAAAATTCAACAGCATATGAATCCAATTCATCTTCTTCAACTTCAATATTTAATGAATTAAATAAATCATTAAATTCATTAAATAGTACAAACAACTCTTCACCGTTTTTATATTCTTCTTCAGTACAAACAGCTAACTCCAATTTTTCTTCAAAATTCTCTTCTGGTGGATAGTTTATTGCATATATCAAAATAAAAGCACCTAATGCTAAATATACTACTGCCGACAGTACTGATAAACTTATTTTAAATGGCAGTTTATTTGCAAATGGAATCTTCTTATAAAATATAAATATGGCAAGAAAAATACCTATTAGAACCAAAGGTATTATTAAATAACCGGTAAATTTTGAACCTAAAATGAAAAAAACCATTACTCCAACAATCAAACTTGATAAAAAAGCAATAAGTGAATTAATTCTCATTCCAATTCCTCCCAAAATACATCTAAAGCTTAAAAATAACTTCATAAAACAATTATATAATATATGCTTTCAAAAATCACTCTTTTATTTTCAGAAACTTTTTCCTTCACATAAACTTCACATAAAGAAGAATAAATAGAAGTGCCTTATAATCCTTAAACTATAAGACACTTTTATTTAGAAATTTGTAAAACATTAAACTTTTTTATAATTCAATACTGTTAATTGTCTTCAGATGTAATTTCTTCTTTATTCTCACCTGTCATATCTGTAGCTTCTTCTGTGTGCTTCTCAAGGCTATGCATTACTTCTGTTCCTTCTTTATGTTCAATTCCAAATTCATCAATTACATCTTTATCAGATTTTGTATTAATATTTATCCATCTTT
>DUVG01000243.1 GCA_012841175.1 Clostridium sp. | reverse complement strand
CTTGAAAGCCATTAGAAGAAACAAGACCTTTACAGATGGAGAGGAAGACTTAATAAAGCAAATGATAAGTACTTGGGAGGATGGTAATATACCTTCTAGCATTTCAAAAGAAGTATTAAAAGAAATTAAAGGTATAGTAGATCCTGTAAGAATATTTTATATAATTAGAGATTTACTTCCGGAAAAATATTTAGAAAAAAGACATGGTAAAAAAAGAACGAATCTATCAGGGGATACAGAGATTATTCTATCTTCATATTTACAGAAAGGGGAGGTTTAAAAAATGAATCAAACTAAAATGAATCTTTTAGAAGATACATTTGGAAATTCATTCAACATTGATAGCTTTAGGAGATTTACAAGAGAATTTTTTAATGAGGCAGAGATGCTTAGTGAAAGTAGACGCATAGGGATACCAAGAGAATACAATGATCATATTAATGCCTATTATACATTGGCAAAATATGAAGATAGTGAAGCTAACAACATTATAGTCTTAGCAGTAGAATTAAAGCGACACACAAGCATAGATAGAGCTAGAAGTATGCAAAGAAATTTTATTTCGAAAATTTTAGATGATGAAGGCTTAGAAGCTGCCATAGTCGCATTTTATACAGAGGGGGAACCAAGTTGGAGACTTTCCTTTGTAAGATTAGATTATACTCTTACAGAAAAAGGTCCAGACATAGATTTAACACCCGCTAGGCGATATTCTTATTTAGTTGGGAAAAATGAACCTAACCATACAGCTAGGGCACAATTACTACCTATATTTCAAGATGATAAACACAACCCTAGTTTGGATGAAATAGAAGGTGCTTTTAGCGTAGAAAAGGTAACAAGAGATTTTTTTACAGTATATAAGGAAAAGTACCTAGACCTTAAGGAATATCTAGAAACAAATACTGCCTTCATTGAAGAGACTAAAAGCTTAGGATTTGAAGTGGATAAATTTGCGGAACAGTTTGCTAAAAAACTAATGGGCCAGTTGGCTTTTCTATACTTCCTACAGAAAAAAGGTTGGTTGGGGGTAAGAATAGTACCTAAAGAGATCACAAAAGGTGATTTAACCCTAGTATATAATTCAGTTAATAAGGTAAAGAAAGATATGCTAGAAAAGGTTTACACAAAGATAGATGAAAATACTTATGCTTTAAACATAGAATTAATTTCTTCAAAAGATTTTACTGATCATGAAGCAGAAATCTTATCAGATATATTTAAAAGTAATGATAAATTTGACAGACCTTGGGGAAGCGGATCTAGGCAATTTATAAGAAAGATACTTTGGGAACACTGTGAAAGAAACAATAAAAATTTCTTTAATGATTATTTAGAGCCGTTTTTTTATGATGCTTTAAATAAAAAGAGAAAAAACCACTATTTTAAATCTTTTAATAGCAAGATTCCATTTTTAAACGGTGGACTTTTCGAACCTATAGAAGGCTATCATTGGAAGGATATAAATTTCCAAATTCCAAATCATATATTTTCAAATAAAAAAGAAAAAAACAGGAAAGCTGACGGGATACTAGACATATTTGATAGATTTAACTTTACAATAAATGAAGCAGAACCCCTTGAGAAAGATATAGCAGTTGACCCTGAAATGCTAGGAAGAATCTTTGAAGAATTGCTGGAAGTAAGCGATAGAAAATCCAAGGGAGCCTTCTATACTCCAAGGGAGATTGTCCATTACATGTGCCAAGAAAGCCTAATAAATCACTTGGTAAATGAAGTAGGAGTACCCTATGAAGACATGAAAGAGTTTATACTCTATGGAGAATTAATAAGGGATGCAGATAATAGAAGAAATGTAGGATATGGAAAAGGGTTTACCATAAAGGAGTCAATACTTAATAATATCTCAGAAATAGATGATGCACTTAGAGATGTGAGAGTCGCAGATCCAGCAGTTGGTTCTGGAGCCTTTCCTCTAGGAATGTTAAATGAGATTGTTAAAGCTCGTAATAATATAACTGAATATATAATCAGGAAAGATAAGGAAGGGGCGTTTGGTGAAAAATATGGAGAAGAATTTATAAGAAATTGGCGTTCTCCTTATCAGATGAAACTAGATACAATAAAAGATTCTATTTTTGCAGTAGATATAGAACCGTCAGCAATAGATATAACAAAACTAAGACTTTGGCTATCCATAGTAGTAGACCAAGAAATAGATGGAATTAATATAGAGCCTAATCCCCTACCTAACCTTGATATGAACATTCATGTAGGTAATAGTCTGATTGATGAGTATGAAGGTATAAAACTATTTGATAAGTCCATATTAGAAAAGAAGAAAAAAAATGAAAAGAAGAAAAATCAAAAAATAGAACAAATGAGACTATTCTTTGATTCAGAGGAAATCCTAAATGAAATGTTTGAGAAGCAAAGTCAATATTTTGCTGAAGTAGATGAAGGAAATAAAGAGTTTTTAAAATTAAGAATAGATGAACTAAGAGATCAGTTAATTAACCAGCGCTTAAGAGAGGCAGGGAACACTGAAGCTATAGAAAAATATAAAGAAATCAAAAAAGAAAAGACAAAGCCATATTTTATCTGGGAATTGGAATTTGCAAAAGTATTTAAGGAAAAAGGTGGGTTTGATATTGTTATAGGGAATCCGCCATATGTAGGAGAAAGTGGAAATAAAGATATATTTAGACCTATTGCAGAAACTGAATTTGGGAAAAAACACTACTTAGGTAAAATGGATTTATTTTACTTTTTCTTTCATATTGCTTTAGATATCGGAAATGAAAATTCAGAGATATCATTTATTACAACTAATTACTATCCAACAGCCTTTGGTGCTAAAAGGTTAAGATTAGATTTAAAAGAACGGTCATATATTAGAAAACTGATAGACTTTAATGAACTTAAAATCTTTGACTCAGCAAGAGGTCAACATAACATGATTACAATTCTAACAAAAAGAAAAGATGAAGATATTATCGCTGAAACTTGTCTAACTAGCAGGACGGGGGATGCAGATTCTAAAATTTTAAATGCTATAACAAGTTGGGAAGATAAGCAGTCAAAATATAATAATTTGAATCAAGATAATATTTATGAAGGTGAAGAAAACTATATAAGGTTGAATGGAGTATTGGGTAGTACTGTAAATTCCATAGAAAGTGTTATAGGTAAGTTATCCAAATTAGAAGTTAGGCTAGGGGATATAGCTGAAATTAATCAAGGTGTCGTTACAGGCTGTGACTATATATCAGGAAGAAACATTAATAAAATTACTGACAAATCGAACATAGAAAAAAATGACGGTATATTTGTTTTAGACATGCTAAATAAGAGAGATAGTAAAAAATTAAATGACTTTAATGAAGGAGTTGAATTATTAAGAGACTTTTATAAAAACTCTGATATTGAAAGATATTGGTGTAAGACTTATCCCGAAAAGAAAATAATTTATTATCCTGATAAATTAGATGGAAATAAATACCCTGATATTTTAGAACATTTGTTGCCTTATAAAGAAATATTAGAGTCCAGACTAAAAACCTATAATGAGAAGTATCATTGGACTGCAATTCATAGGCCAAGGTCAGAAAGAATCTTTAATGAGTGTAAAATAGTGGTGCCATATAGAGCAAAAAAGAATAATTTTGCCTATAATGATGTAGAGTGGTTTTGTCGATCAGATGTTTATGTAATAACTCAAAAAGATCCAAAATATAATTTGAAATACTTATTAGCATTATTAAATTCTAAACCATATTATACTTGGCTATATTATAAAGGCAAAAGAAAAGGTGAAACATTGGAATTATTCCAAGTTCCATTATCTGAAATACCAATAAAAAATGTTAACCAAAATACACAAAATAAAATTATTTCAATTGTTGATGATATTTTAGATATAACAATACAGGAAGATTATTTAAGAAATTTAGAAAAACATAATAAAGTATCTGAATATGCAAGAGAAATTGATCAAATAGTATATGATTTATACAATTTTACGGAAGAAGAAATTAAATTAATTGAGGAACACTATGGAGAGGAGTGAATGAAATGTCAAGCTTTAATTATGAAATTCTAGAAGAAATAGGACAAGTATCAGAATCATCCAAGGGTTGGACAAAGGAATTAAATCTTATAAGCTGGAATAAGAGAGATGCTAAGTATGATTTGAGGGACTGGGCTCCAGACCATGAAAAGATGGGCAAGGGCATAACCCTAACAAGAGAGGAACTAAAATCTTTAAGAGAACTTTTAAATGGGATGGATCTATAAAATAAAAAACGGGGGAATATTATGGACTATCAAGAGCTACTAAATAGTGTAAAGAATGAATTTCCTGATAAGGCTATAGATATAATCGAAGGCCTTGAGCTTCTAAGAATGGTTATTGATGATACTGTTGTAACCATTGGGGAAAAAGTTAATGAATCCTTTTCAGAAAAACAGTATGATAAGCTACCCTACTATTCAAAATTGGCGGAGGAAATAGAAACTTATGAAAAAAACTTGAAAGAGGTTATCGACATTTTGGATATAGAAGATTTGGAACTGGAAGATAAAAAAGAAGCTGATGAAGAAAAAGAAATCCCAGACCATGATCAATATGATCAGCTCATAAAAGTAAAAACATAGCAAGAAATGTTGATTAAGGTTGCGAAAGCTTAATAGGTGTGGATGAGAATAATTATAGGATTTGAAGAACTTGGACATATGAACGGGAAAAAGAATAAATGTTTTTCTGTTAAATCTATGGGAAGAAATTTGATGGGGATTTAAGTAATTCTGAAAAATATGGATACACTTTAATATTTATTGTTCAAATCATAGTTACTTTTACTTGTTAATTACTTATGCTAGGAGGGATACCGGTGCATGTCCAATTAGAGGGCTCGATAAAAAATTTAAATCTATCAGTAAGATCAACTAATGCCCTTTATAGAGCAGGAATTAAAACTATTAAAGATTTATTAGACACACCCCAAAATAGCATTGAAAAGATATATGGTTTAGGGGTTAAAAGTTTAAATGAAATTTATTCTATAAGGGAAAATTTAAAGTTAATTTACAATCATGATTTTGAAGTTATAGAAGAGCATTTAAAGACTTTTATTTATAATGATGGCTTAGAATATATAGATATTAAACTTGAGGATTTAGGTCTAAGTCGTAGATCATATAATTGTCTTAAGAGAAGTAAAGTATTTTATTTTTCAGAGTTAAATATCTTATCTGATGAAGATTTAATGAAAATTAGAAATTTTGGTATTAGCTCGTTGAGAGAAATAAAGGGCTTAAAAGAAAAAGTAGAGTTAAAAGAATATAATAGAAATAATGATAAAGATGAAGATGAAATTAAACTTTTAGATTCAAGTGATAGAAAGTTTATTGCTGAAGTAACAAGAATTTTAGGATTAGATGCTTATGCAGTATTTACTACAATACTTGAAGAATATAGGGACCAACTTAAGGAAATCAAAGAATCAGGTGAT
>DUVG01000005.1 GCA_012841175.1 Clostridium sp. | reverse complement strand
TATTTTATCAAGTTCATCAATTAAACTATTATAGCTATTAAAGCCTCCACAAATTTTAACATGGTAGATTTCCCCTGAATTTTCACCCATGTTTTTTGATATTGTAATTGTATTTTTGAAAGTTTCCTGGATTAAAGAATTGAATTTATTATCTTTAAAAACACCTAATTGAATTCCATTTACTGCATCAACACTAAAACTTGAAAGGGCAGTATACTGACCAGTCTGTGAATCATTAAAATAAAGTCCTATCCTAACATTTTCAGGTACATTTGCATATGTAATAATAGTGCTGATACCAAAAATAATGCCTGTAATTATACCCAAAAATAATTTTTTCACTAGTTTACTCTTGGTAAAATTAATTAATTTCATAATAATCCCCCTGCTTTATCTTTTGTAATTACATACCTTCTATCTATTTCGACAATAAAATTGCCTTCACCTTCTTTGTAATGGAATTGTAAAACATACCATTGGCTTTTTAATTTGAAAAATTAATGTCCTAATGTTAAGATATAACGAGGTACTAAATAAAGTGCTATAAAGAAAACTTATAAAAAGTGTGGGAACTATATGAAAAAAGGTTTAATACATATTTACACTGGTGAAGGCAAAGGAAAAACAACAGCTGCTATCGGTCAAGGCATACGTGCCTGTGGCAGAGGAAATAAAGTATATATGGTTCAATTTTTAAAAGGCCAAAATACAGGGGAATTATTAACTTTAAAAAAACTAGAACCTGATTTTAAAGTATTTCGTTTTGAAAAAATCAAAGATTTTGTATGGAATCTTAACCAAAATCAATTAGAAGAGCTAAAAGCACAAATAAATACTGCTTTTTTGTTTATTAAAGATACCCTTTTAAATTGTGATTGTGATTTATTGATTTTAGACGAAATTATGGGGGTTTTAGGTAATAATTTTGTTAATATCGGTAGTATAATAGAACTTCTAAAGAACAAACCTGAGAAAATGGAAATTATTTTAACAGGAAGAAACTCACCAAAAGAATTACAGGATATAGCCCATTATGTTTGTGAAATAAAAAGCTTAAAACATCCTTTTGACTGTGGCATGCCTGCAAGGGAAGGAATAGAATATTAATAAAGAGCTGTGCAAATTAAACTGCAAATCAGCTCTTTTTTTATTCTTTTAAAACTATCTTAAAACATATTTAAGTATTTACCCTTAGCTCAAATAATTTCCTTTTTACTCTAGGGAAAACTCCTTTTTAATTGAGTTTACTGCATCATCAATACTTCTTTCTAAAACCAGGCAAGATATATCAACTGTAGATGTTGTAATTAACTTTATCTCTATTTTTTCTCTTGCCAATGCTTTAAATACCCTTGTTGCAACACCAGGAGTATTCTTCATTTCTTCCCCATATACAGATATTTTGGAATTGTACGCATCAACCTCCACCAAAAAATTTCCTGCCTTTTTCTTATAATCATTTAGTAAAGTAATTGCTTTTACCATATCATCTGTTGGTAGAGTAAATGACATACTTACTGTTCCCTTAAAAGGTGCTGGCTTACTAACCATATCAATATTAATACCTTCATCTGACAAAACTGCAAATATTTCCGAAATAAGGTTTATATCATCTGGCAAATTTCCTAAAGTTATCATAGCAACATTGTAAGAAACATCAATATTTGTTACAGGCTTTTTATTCATTTTAATACCTCCTAATATTTGAAGCTTCTACTTGCTCTGAATTAAATCATCCATACCATACATACCTGCACCTTTTCCATGCATAAAGACAGCTGCATTTAAAGAACCTTCTGCAAATATTTCTTTTGACATTGCAATATGATTAAGTTCAATTATTTCATCATTTCCCGCAAAAATCACAGAATGTTCTCCAACAATAGTTCCACCTCTTACTGCATGAATTCCTATTTCTTTTTTGCTTCTTTTTTTCCTGCTTGAATGTCTGTCATAAACATATTTTTGTTTTTCATCTAAAACAGAATTCACTGCATCTGCAATGGCTAAAGCAGTACCACTTGGAGCGTCAATTTTTAAGTTATGATGTTTTTCAACAATTTCTATATCAAAATCTTTTTCAAGAACTTTTGCTGCTTTTTTTACTAAATTTAATAATAAATTAACGCCAATTGACATATTTGCAGCATAAAAAATAGGTATATTTTTTGATGCAGCTTCAAGTGTATTTATTTGGGAATTCGCAAGTCCAGTAGTGGCAAAAACCGATGGTATTTTTTTATCCATGGCAAACTTAAGTAAACTTTCAAATGCTGCAGGGTGAGAAAAATCAATTATCACATCTATATCCACATTACATTCTTTTAAGTTGTTAAACACTGGATATGTGTTTTTAATTGAAGTATTCACATCATATCCTGCAACAATTTTTAAGTTTTCTTTTCTTTCAGCTAACTTAGTAATAACCTGACCCATGGCACCATTACAACCACTTAGTAATATCTTTATCATTTGATCCGCACTTCCTTTAACTTTAGTATACTGTTTTTACACAATTTTATAAACATAGTTAAACAGTATAAAAACTAAATTAAATTATATTTCATTAAAACATTTTTTAAGCTTTCAAGTTTTTCTTCTTCTAAGTCCACCAAAGGCAAACGGCATTTTCCTACATCCATTCCCATAAGGTTCATAGCAGCTTTTAAAGGCATTGGACTTACATCCATAAATAGTGCTTTAATTAAATCAATGTATTTTAGCTGCAGCTTTCTAGCTTCTTCTATATTCCCTTCTAGATAATTATTAACCATATCATGAGTATCTTTAGGTATAATATTAGCCATAACAGAAATAACACCTTTTCCACCTAAAGACAACATTGGCACTATTAAATCATCATTGCCTGAATAAACAGT
>DUVG01000242.1 GCA_012841175.1 Clostridium sp. | reverse complement strand
TTTTCACTATTACTCCTCCAATTTTAATAATATTATTAAAAAAATATATATAATTACAGCACAAGCTTGTACTTTAATTGCAGCTATTACTGTAATATGATATAATACAATTATAGTTGAATAACTAATTCAAACCCACTAAAAATATAAATCTTATGTATATTATATATAATTATCATGAAATGTAAACGGTATTTTTATTTTAAAATTCACAACTAAAGCATATTGTATTAAATAATTTTATTCTATTAATATTTGATATTACACAAATTTATTTTTTCTATAATAGTTTAATTTGTTGTAAGGAGGGAAGTATAATGAGGAAAAACAATAGACTAATAGCTTGTAATAGGGAATGGACCGGAATTACTGTACTAACTAAAAAAGGGAAACATGTGTTTCTCGATTATTCACAAATAGAAGAAATTAGAATTGGCTATTATACTGTAGCAAAGCTATTTTCTAAAAAAGTAACTGAAAAAATAGAAATTTCCGTTAAAGGAGTGAAAAAACCTATCATATTTACTAAATTAATGGATTGGGATCATTTTGAACAATACAAAAAGGAAATTTCTAAATTTGCAACAGATAATAAAATCCCACTTGTAAGTATTGAATAAATATATTTTATTTGGGCTGTGGCATTAAAAATTAGTGCCACAGCCCAAATAAATTAATGAACTTCTAATTCAAAATTCAAATAGTTGTTAATCATTGTAATCATTTCTTCTCTTGTTGAAATGTTGTCTAAAAACAAATCTCCATTATATCCGCTAATTATTCCACAGTTATATAATTTCATTATATCCTCTGAAATACTGTCATCTAAATAAGAAAATTCATTCATATCTACAGATGCTAATAAATGTTTCTCCTTACTCATTCCATTTAAAATAAACTTATGGTCTAATGCTTTAGAAAGAACTAAAGCTGATTCTAGACGGCTTATTCTTTCCTTTCTCTTCTCATACCATGAAGTATCAATAAAACCTCTATTTATTGCTTCATCAATATATATTTTAGACCAATATTCCTGTTCTCCTTTTGGATTAACTCCTTTTGTTTTCATGAGAAGACTTATAAACTCCTCCTTTGTAGCTTCATTGCAAGGTTTAAAAGAACCATCTTCATAGCCGCGAATATATCCCTTTTCTAAAAATGAGTTTATATGTTCTTTAGACCATCTAAATCTTATATCATAAAAACTTTTTTGAAGTTCTACTGTGTTTTGAGTAAAACCGTAGTCAAAAAGTCCTCTTACTTCTTCAAACATACTTGTCCTGTTTACATTTTTCATAACAACGCATATTAACTCTGCCCCTTCATTATTTTTTGCAGAAAACACCCCTGTATTTAAAGCTGCTTTTGTATAACCTGTTTTAACACCATTTACTGTGTAAAGAAGCTTATTATAATCTATATCTCTGAAAAACCTGTTTGTTGTTTTTATATGTTTTACCCCTCTTTTATTAGTAGCTGCAGCAACAAATTCACTTTTTGAAACCACCTCTCTAAATCTGGGGTTTGACATAGCATAACGAGTTATGTTAGCTAAATCTCTAGCCGTTATCTTGTTATTAGGATAGCCATCTTCCACATCAAGGCCAATAGGATTGGAAAAGTTGGTATTATGTGCACCAATTTGTCTTGCTTTTTCATTCATAAGATTTGCAAATTCACTAATACTTCCTGCAATATTTTCAGCAATAATATTAGCCGCATCATTTGCAGATGCAAGCATTAACATATGTAAAAGGTCATTTAAATATATTCGTTCCCCTGGCTGTATTCCAACATTAGAGCCACCTAATCCTATTGATTTTACTGAAAAACTACTTGCCGTGTAGGGTCTTGAAAAATCGCCAAGTTCAATTGCTAATATTGCTGTCATAATTTTTGATACACTTGCAGGGTGCAATTTCATATCAGCATTCTTTTCACAAATTACGGTATTGGAATTTGCATCAATTAATATAAAAGCTGTGCAGTCTAGAACTATATTTATATTATGTTGTGCATGGGAATACAGTGGAGTTATTGTCAAAGCAAAGCACAAAATGATTATTATAGACCTCAACTTTAACATTATATATTAGCCTCCTATATAATCTACTTTTTATATTTTATCGGTATTCCTTTTTTAAAATATTAACATATAATATTACCAAAAGATACTACAGAGGTTAAACTAAATATAACATAAAATATTTTAATAGATAAGGTAAACAATTACATTGATAAAACTACCTAGGATATATGATATGTATCATGATATAATAAAAATTAAGTCTTTTAGCGTATTTTAGCACATTGAAAACTAGTGTTAACAGCTAAAATATAATAAATTTATAAGATGACCACATTAAATTTAAATTTCAATTTTTAAAATAATCTAATGTTTAAGCAATTTAAATTCGATATATAATATTATTTATTGGGTATTAATATTATATCAGTATAGGTGTAGGGGGTATATAATGGAAAAATCATATGTAAAAAGATCAAAAGTTATTGTACCAGTATTTGCCGCTAATTCATCTTCAAGTTTTACCCGATTAAATGACGCAATTAAAATTCTTCTGGCAGCGTTTCCAGAAATATCTTGTTCAGGAATTGATAACTCAGAAAAAGTTTTGGAAAAGGTTAATTTTGAACCATTCTTTAAAATGGCTCTATTAAAAACTGCATTAAACTTTTTGACAAAACGAGACTATGCAGGAAATCTTGAGGATCTAGTATATATTATGTACTTTTTAAAAGATATTGGTACTTCTGGTATTGCAGAACTTCCATTTACTCAAAAACACCAGAGTACAACAAGCCCTTTTTCCTCATCGTCCTTTGGGCTTGAACTTGATTATCTTGTTTTAGAAATGGTTCCTGAAGTACAAGAAAACCCCGAAATTTTAGTTATGATTCCTAAAAGAACTGTTTCTTATGATAAAAATTTAGCTTGTGATTTTAGTATGCATCGTGAGATACGAAAAGCCATTTTGGCTAAAGCATATAAAAAGTTTGTTGATAAAATTTCTAAAGAACCCCAGTCTGAACGGACTAAGGAATTTGAAGAGTATATTAATATGTACAAAGAGAATTTAGAAATAAACGCTATATTCTCTATTGTTCAAAACAAAGTTTTAAGTACCTATATGGATGCACAGCCTGACTTTAGAACCTGGCCTAAAAGGTATCAAAACCCCGAAAGTGAAGATGTAAAGACTTTGGCATCTCTTCACGCTGAAGAAATTGAGATTTATAAATATAGTCAGTTTTGCATACATGAACAGCAGCTATTAATAAAAGAATTATACAATGAGCTTGGATTAAAACGAGAGGTAAATATTGCATTTGGAATTGACCCCTCTGCTAGTGGAGATGTCTGGGCACTTCAAGGAAGGGCATTTAATATTGAATATGAACTTGGAACTGACAACGGTCAAAATTGGTGCATTCCACCCTATATTACAGAAAGTGAAGCTTATTATGAATTGATGGAACAGAGAATAAAATACCTGTCCCAATATATTGATATTCTGTTTTTGGACCATATGTGTGGTTATGCTACTCAATATATTATAAAAAAAGGAGTACCAAATGACCCTGGAAGGTATGAAATTGACCCTTCTAAAAGGGCACAAAAAATTAAAAATGTTGAAAAAATTATTAAAATTGCCTTAAAG
>DUVG01000241.1 GCA_012841175.1 Clostridium sp. | reverse complement strand
TCACTAAATTAAAAGTATGAGGATTTCACATTGACCTTCAAAGCAAGTAAACCAATAAAATAACAGGATGAAGAGATCATTGCCAACTTTTACTTGACACAAACTACAAAGACTAAATAATTGACAAATTTTAAAAATGAATATAAAATAAATGGCAAAGGAGTAAATCAAATAAATCTATTTTAGAAATATTAAGAAAAAACAAAATGTGTGGGGGAAAAAGAAGAAAAATGGACATATTTGGCGATTTGTGCATGGAAAAAAAACTAAAAAGTATAGAGCCAAAGAAAAGTTTTCTTTTTTTAAGATGGGGCTTGTTACTTTTAGTAATTCCGATTTTTCTGATTGTATCAGATAAACCTTTTTTATTTGAGAAATTTTGGATTACATTTGCCCTTGCAATTGTATATAATATTATTTTTACCATTCTATATTCAAAAAATAAACTGGTGAAAAAAAAGTTTGGAATTATATTTTATACAGATATATTATTAATTAGTGTTTTTTCATACTTTCTAGGTGGTTTACAGTCAGATATATATATTCTTTTATTTTTTATTATTGCCTACTATAGTACTAGCAGGGATGTTTCTTCAACCGTAAAAATAAGTATTTTTACTATAATAGTGTATTGTATTTCAACTCTTTTATATGAAATGGGCAATTTAAAAGAGTTGAATTTTATAAAACTTGCCATTAGAGGAATGTTTATTATTTTTGCAGCCTATGGAATATCTAGTATTATTATTAAAGTTAAAACGTATGATGAATTACATAAAAGAGAGTTTAAACGTGCTAGAACAGATAAGTTAACAGGTCTTGCCAATAGACATTATTTTGATCAGAAATTAGAAGAAGAGGCATTGTATGCAGAGTATTCAAGGAAACCTTTAAACGTTTTAATGTTTGATATTGATAATTTTAAAGTTTATAATGACAGCTACGGACATATTGAAGGGGATAAATTACTTTCTCTTTTTGGAGATATTATACTTCAAAGCATAAGAAGAACTGATATACCTGTAAGATATGGGGGAGAAGAGTTTATAATATTGATAAGAGACCTTGACCTTGATATGGCGAAAAATGTTGGTGACAGAATACGGCATCAATTAGAAAGAGAAAATATGAATTTAGAAAACAAAAAAAATAGCACAAAAGTCACTGTAAGTTGTGGTATAGCACAATTTCCAAAGCATTCTAACAATATTAAAAAAGTAGTAGAATATGCAGATAAGGCACTTTATCATGCCAAAGAAACAGGGAAAAATAAAGTTGTATGTTATGATGAAGTAATAAAATTAAGTGGTGAATTAGAAGTAAATAAAGCTAAAAGCAGTTAAAAAACCTCCAAATTATAAAATTTGAAGGTTTTTTTAGTTACTATTTTTATTTGTTTCAAAATACTACATTGTTCTTCCAACTGCATTGGCCACTTTCTCAAGTTCCTCCATAACTTGAGAAAACTTAGAAGGTCTCAATGACTGTGGGCCGTCACAAAGGGCACAATTAGGGTCTGAATGAACTTCAATAATAAGACCGTCTGCACCGGTAGCTACAGCACCCTTTGACAATGCATTTACATATTTCCATGTTCCTGTTGCATGACTTGGGTCTACAATTATAGGCAGGTGTGAAAGTTCCTTAACAACAGGTATGGCACTTAAGTCAACGGTGTTTCTTGTAGCAGTTTCAAAAGTCCTTATGCCTCGTTCACATAAAATTACATTTT
>DUVG01000240.1 GCA_012841175.1 Clostridium sp. | reverse complement strand
AGCTGTTTTTTTATTTCCTCTGCTACTTTTATTCTAGTATCATTGTCATCATTCACAAGCAATTCTAGTTCTAAAGGAGTATTTCTCCATCCAATTCTTTTTGACAGAACTCCCTTATTGTTTTCTTCCCATCCACTTTCAGAAATAAGTTCTTTAGCCTTTTTAATATTTACTTCATTAGAAATAACATTTGTATCATACATCCATGTATCTGGTATAACAGGAAATTCTGAAGCCACTGCCTCCCCTGGCATAATATCATTTATTATTTTTGCTCTATCAACTGTATAAGCAATTGCCTTTCTTATTTCAGTTTCTTTTAAAATATCATTTGAAAGGTTAAATGCAATAAACTCAAATTCATTACTTGGGTATCTTTTAAGTGCTATATCCATTCTGCCGTTATATCTAATCCACGCTGCTCTGCTCATATGAACAATATCAACTTTATTAGATTGAAATGCGTCCCCCACTGAACTGTTTCTTTCAAATATTTTTATATTTATTCGAGAAATGTATGGAAGATTTTCTCCTTTCTCCCCCTGGTCAATGCCCTTCCACCATTTTTCATTGCTTTCAAATAATATATGTTCACCTTCTTTGTAATCTTTATACACATATGGTCCTGTACCTATTGGTATAAAGCTTTTATCAGCTGTCGCTATATTTTCTTCTGTCGTTATATCTTCCTCTGTAGTTATATCTCCTTCACAATAATTGTGTTTTGGTATAATAGGAAAAATCATTCTCTCTGGAGTAAAAGAATCAGGTTCAAAAAGTTTTATTTTAAAAGTTTTATCATTCTCTACATAATAAGACTCAATATTCTCAATATTGCTTTTATAAATACTCCCATCCCCACTGTTTAAAATCAGATCAAATGTAAACTTCACATCCTCTGATTTAAAGGGGATATTATCATGCCAATATACATTATCTCTTAAATTAAAAGTCCATACCAGTAAATCTTCCGATACTTCCCAGCTTTCTGCCAATAAAGGCACTGGCTTTTGCTTTTTATCTAATTCCACTAAACCTTCAAAAACAAATCCTAAATAATCCTTGATATAAGCGTTTTTTGTTAAAATAGGATTTAACGTATCAGGAGGCGTGGAAAATAAATTTATCTGTCCTCCCTTTACAGGTCCCATATCCACTATATCATCCACAACAAAATCCAGTTGTCCTTCATCATCCTCTATATCTTCATAAAGATTGTTCATATAAAAATTACAGGAAGTAATATAAATATTTAATGTAAGCAATATAATGATTAATATTGCTTTTTTTAATATCGTCTTTTTCAAAGGTATCTTCCTTTCATTAAATTCTTCTATTTAAAACACTAATACTTGGTAAACTAGTTCAATTCAATAATAGCCGCCAATGTTCCCGTTTTACCCTTGTCACCTCTATGGGAAAAAAATAAATCTTTATTGCATTTTGTACATATACCACTATCAAAAATATTTTCCTCCCTTATTCCCTTTAACATTAAAGACTTTTTTATAATGGATTTAAGGTCTATATACCATTTAAAATCAACTTTTTCACAATATAAATCGCTCCAGCTAATCTCTTTTTGAAATTCTAAAAATACATCCTGGTCAACTTCAAAGCAACATTTTCCTATAGAAGGCCCAATAACCACTTCAATATCTTCATAATTACTTCCAAAAAATTGATTCATTTTTGTAACTGCCACTTTAGATATTTCTTTTACTGTACCTTTCCATCCCGAATGAACTGAGCCTATTACATTTTTTATAGGATCATATAAAAACACTGGTACACAATCAGCATAAAAAGTAACCAACGCTACTTTTTTTGCATTTGTAATAAGTCCGTCAATTCCAATAATGTCACTTTCTCTTATTATCCCTTTACCTATATCTTCCTCACTAACTATTTTTATTTTATTATCATGTACCTGATTTGAAAATACCATATTTTCAATATCAATGCCAACTGCTTTTGACACTCTTTTAAAATTTTCATAAACGTTTTTCTTATCATCATTTTTATTAAATGCCAGATTTAAAGACTGGTATTCATTTTTGCTTACCCCTCCATTTCGTGTGGTAAAACAATGGGTAATGTTTTTATATTTTAAAAGACTTTTAAACTGTATTAATTGAACTCCATTTTTTTCTATATAAATAATACCGTTATTTTTGCTAAATCTATTATCCAATATATTTTCCTCCTTTATAAAAAACAAAAACCTTTTTATTTCACTATAACCAGTCAATAAAAGTCCATTTATATTAATTCACAAAACTATTTTAGCACTTTATATTATATAAGTAAAATAACTATAAATTACAGGGTATGAAACTAAATATAAAATTTAAAACCCCGATGTTTACCTCTAACTAAACATCGGGGCAAAGTTATAAATAAAAATTGTTCTTTCTAAATTACTCTATAATGGAAACTGGGTTATTACTTCTAGCAAATATCTTTTTAAAAGAGTGTAATCAACAGAATTTACAGTTTCATCGCCATTTAAATCAGCAGTTTTCATAGGAACTGAAAACTCACCGATAATTTCAAGTATATATCGTGACAATAAAACAGCATCATTTGAGTTTATAATTGTATCATTATTTAAATCACCATATATAATCTCTGGCTCTTCAGAAGGTTCCTCTTCTTCTGGTGGATTATACCCTGATATAGGGTATGTCTTAAGATCTGGCAATTCATCTAAAGTAATGCAATAATCACTTTGATACATTTCTTTTACCCATTTAGAAGGATTATTTTGTTCGCTCATTATCCACCAATCGTACCATGGACAGAAATAAAGCCAACCAGCCATTTCATCTATAAGATTTTGCACCCTTGGTATTGTATCGTTTTCAGTCATAGCAACCAGTTTTTTGCCCCCAGTAAGTTGTACTAAGTTATAAAATGTTGAAGATATTGCACTTCCATTAGGTAGTCCATCTTTTGCATTATATTTATCATATCCAACAATATCTACCACATCATCCCCTGGGT
>DUVG01000239.1 GCA_012841175.1 Clostridium sp. | reverse complement strand
TTATAGATTTTATAAATTCTTATTTTTTAAAGATATGGATATTATTTTGTAACACAATGTTAACTTGCTACTTATATATATATATTTTATAATTGTTTTTAAACGAAAGCTTAATTTTTTCAAAATTAGGAACAATAAAATAGTAACTTTGTGAAAATCTCACATTAAAAACTTAATGAGGTGGAAAATTATGAAGTACATAAGAAAAAAAATTGCTATTGCTTTAATTCTGACAGTTGTGTTTGTATCCTTTTTTACTAACATTCCTGTCCATTCAAAGGTTATTTACCAAACAGTAACATCTGAAACCATTACTTCTGGAGTTGTTTTAGAGAGAATAACCAGATTTACAGATGAAGGATGGCAAAAAATTAATGTATTAAGGGCCAATCTCAACAATCCTAACGTACTTGTTGATACTCTTACTGATAAAGACTCAATAAAAAACCTTGCAAATACAAAAGAGCTTGCTGAATCTCATAAAGCAGTTGCTGCTATAAATGCTGGGTTTTTTAACTGGTTGAGTGAGGCCGGAAAAGCTTCTCCTGACGGTCCTGTTGTACAATCTGGAGAACTTATATCAGCTGATCACGAGTATAACAGATATAATAACTCAATGGGAACTTTTTCAATAGACAAAAATAATAATTTACTCTATGATTTTTGGAAAACAGATATGGAAATAACGGCTAGCAACGGAAAAGCAATGGTTATTTCACAATATAACAAGGCCAGCTTTAAAGATTACACTGATGTGACAATGTGGTGCACAAAATGGAGCGAATATTCTCTTGGGGCTAGTGAAAAATACCCTGATATAGTTGAAATGGTCATTGAAGGTCCCTTTGTTACAGATATACGTGAGGGAATGCCTTCTGTAAAGATTCCCCAAAATGGATATGTAATAATTACAAGAGGTAAAAACGCCGAGTTTATCAAAAATAATTTTAAAGTAGGAAGTCCTTTCCTTCTTTCTATTACAACCAGGCCAAATTGGGAAGATATGAAAATGTCTGTTACAGGTAGCGCTATCCTTGTAAAAAACGGAAAAATACCTTCACCTTTTTCTTTTGATATAGCCGGAAGGCATCCCCGTACAATGGTAGGCAGCTCAAAAGATGGAAAAGAACTGCTTTTGGTTACAGTGGATGGCCGTCAACAAAGTAGTTTAGGTATGACTCAAACTGAAGCTGCTAATCTTATGATAGAACTTGGTGCATATAATGCACTAAATCTAGATGGTGGCGGTTCTACTACAATGGCTGCAAGAAAACCTGGATCAGAAAACACAGAAATTATAAATAGCCCTTCTGATGGCTCACCTAGAAGAGTATCAAACGCAATAGGTATTTTTTCAACCTTTCCACCTTATCCGTTAGAAGGTTTTTTAATTGATACAGTGGATACTAATGTTTTTATAAACACTTCCAGGGAATTTAAAGCACTGCCATATGACGCATATATGAATCCCCTAAGCATAAACCAGAGTGAAATAAAATGGAGTGTTTCAGGAGTAGAAGGATATTTTGAAGGCAATGTATTTTATCCTGAATCAACAGGTACAGCCACTATTACTGTATCTTCAGGAAGTGTAAAATCATCTATAAAAGTAAATGTACTGCCTGCTCCAGGTGAGCTGATACTTAGTTCTAATTCCCTTAAAATGAATGTTAATCAAAGTAGAAGCCTTTCTGTGGTGGGTAAAGATAACCATGGCTACACTGCCCGTATAAGTGCTAAAGATGTAGACTGGTCTTTAACAGGGGATATTGGGGAACTAGATTCAAATACATTTACTGCTGTTAAAGCTGGAACTGGCTATATTACAGCATCAATAGGTGATACAAAAGCCCATTGTTCCATTTCAATAGCTCTTGAAACCAATCATGTAATAGGTTCTTTTGATAAATTAAATGGTACTTTTGACTCTGCACCTAAAACCATCCCTGGAAGCTATGAAATTTCTAAAGAAATAGATAATAAAGTTTCTGGAAAACTAACTTACGACTTTAACACCACCGAGGGAACAAGAGCAGCTTATATAGTATTCCCGGATGAAGGATTGGATTTAAAGAAAAACACTACTAAAATAGGTTTTTGGGCATACAATCCCCACGAAAATGCCAACTGGCTAAGGGGAGAAGTAGTTGACTCTAAGGGCAACAAGCACTTTGTTGATTTTTCCAAAACTTTAAACTGGGCAGGGTGGAAATATGTTGAGGCTTCTGTTTCAGGTATAAACTCACCTGAAAAACTTACAAAAATATATGTGGTTCAGGTTAACCCTATAACAAGCTCAGGAAGCCTGTATCTAGATGAACTAACTATAACCACTGCCACATATCCAGTTATTAACCAAGATGAAATACCAAAAGATACTGCACCTGTATATGAAGCAAATAAAAATGTAAAACCTTCAAAAGATGATGATTATAAGAAATTTATATTGTTTGGAAAAAAGAATACTGCCAACACTCTTTTAGAAAATCTTTTACTTATGAATTTATCTGAAAAGACTAAAATAGAAGATGATTTAAATGACAACCAAATTGAAATAAAACTTTTAAAAGATTACAACACATACAGAGCTTATGATTCTAATGACTATCGTTTTATTGAATTAAATACATCTAAAAACAGTATTAGAACAAGTGCACAAGGGCAATGGCAGTGGTTTTTAAAACAACTTAATTCATATAATGGTGATAATTTATTTATCTTTATGGAAAACTCTCCAAATAAGTTTTCCGATAGTTTAGAAGGAGATTTGTTTAAAACAGTACTTTCTGAACACAAGGACAAAATCAAAAACATCTGGGTATTCTTTAGCGATATTGAAGATAGTGTTGATATGGAAAATGGTATTAAGTATATTGGTTCAGCAGGGCTTAATATAAATAATTTAACCCCTGATAATGCAAATACAGTTAAATACATTGAAGTAACCATCATTAATGGAGAACCAACATACCAAATTAAAAATGTAATAAATTAAAGATAAATCTAAAAGGGCAGTGATTACTACTTCAAAAGTAGTTTTGCAACTGCCCTTTTTTGTTATTATTTGTAATTTATAATTGTTCTGATATTGTTTTTAAATATTTAGAAAATTCCTCTTTAAGTTCTTCTCTTTTTAGTGCAAATTCCACCGTTGCCTCTAAAAATCCAAGTTTGTTTCCAACATCATAGCGTTTTCCAATAAAATCATATGCATATATAGCTTCTTCTCCTATAAGGCTTTTCAAAGCATCAGTTAATTGGATTTCTCCTCCCTTTCCTGGCTTTGCATTTTCAAGATGTTTAAATATTTGAGGTGTTATTATATATCTTCCAAGAATAGCCACATTAGATGGCGCCTCTGACTTATCAGGTTTTTCCACTAAATCTTTTACTTTGTATACTCTGTCATCCACTTGCCTGCCAGCCACAATTCCATATTTTGAAACATCTTCATCTGGGACAGTCTGAACACCTAAAACAGTTGTCTTGTATTCACTGTATATATCCATCATTTGCTTTAGACAGGGAACATCTTCTGAGTCCACTATATCGTCTCCTAATAAAACAGCAAAAGGTTCATTTCCTATAAAGGATTTTGCACAATAAATAGCATGTCCCAATCCTTTAGCTTCCTTTTGCCTTATATAGTGTATATCCACTAAATTAGAAACATCCTGCACTAAACTAAGAAGTTCTTTTTTGCCTTTATTCTCAAGTTCATGTTCTAGTTCATAGGATTTGTCAAAATGGTCTTCTATCGCCCTTTTATTTCTTCCTGATATAATTATTATGTCCTCAATTCCAGATTTAACTGCTTCTTCTACTATGTATTGTATTGTTGGCTTGTCCACTATAGGTAGCATCTCTTTTGGCTGTGCTTTTGTAGCGGGCAAAAATCTAGTACCTAAACCTGCTGCAGGTATTATTGCTTTTCTTACTTTCAAATTTGATACACCTCTTTCCACATTTTAAATCTATCTAATATCTATTTTATCAAACAAATCCCCATATTCCAACAAGTTTAAAAAATTACATATATAAAAGCATCAGCTAGCGACTATTTTTCTTGATATAATATCAAATTTAGAGATATAATAAATATATATATTAATTTCTGTTTTCCCTCTATTTTCAAAGGAGTGCATAATAAATGTTCCTTAACAAAAATTATACTCTATTTAAAATTGCCAAAAGGATATATTTTCGTTTTAAAGATAACAATATTCCCGCTTTTGCATCACAACTTACTTATTCATTTATTTTATCCTTTTTTCCTTTTTTGATTTTTCTACTTACCCTTATAAGCTATACTCCAGTAAATAGCGAGAAACTATTAGCTTTTTTTTCAGCTACACTGCCACAAGTATCATATGATCTTGTACTAAATACAATTAATCAAACCATTGCATCCCGGAAAGGTACCCTGTTGCCAATTGGTATGATCACAACTATCTGGATGTCTTCTAATGGAATGAATGCGGTTATAAGTGGCTTAAATAAAGCTTTTAACCAAAAAGAATCCCGTCCATTTTGGAAAGTTAGGGGTATTTCTATTATTGCAACACTTTTTTTAGCAATTGCAATTCTCTTTTCTCTTGTGCTTTTAGTTTTTGGAGAAATTATAGGAGAAAATATATTTAGACTTCTTGGATTTCCCCATCTTTTTATTGAAGTATGGAATGTTGCAAGATATGTAATTACTTTTTTATCTATGACTTTTGTTTTTTCTCTTGTATATCGTTTTACACCTAATAATCCCCCAAGTATAAAAGAAGTTTTCCCCGGTGCTATTTTCACAACTTTTGGGTGGATAATTGTTTCTCTGCTTTTTTCCCTTTATATTAATAATTTTAGCAATTACTCTAATATGTATGGGGGAATTGGAGGAATTATAATTCTCCTTATATGGCTTTATTGGATAAGTGTAATAATACTTCTAGGAGGAGAGCTAAATGCTTCTCTTGTCTCAATACGTAAAAAAGAATAATAAAAAGCAGTACCCTCTATTTTAAACAGCGACACTGCTTTTTTTACATTGCTATATTAAACTTTATATCATTAAAACCTAGTCTGAAGTATATGGTAATAATGCAATATGTCTTGCTCTTTTTATAGCTGTTGTCATTTGTCTTTGATGTTTTGCACAGTTTCCTGAAATTCTTCTTGGTAAAATCTTTCCTCTTTCAGAAAGAAATTTTCTTAATTTAGCAATATCTTTATAATCTATTTCAGTTGCTTTATCAGCACAAAATGCACAAACTTTTCTTTTCGTTCTTCTCATTTTCATTCCTCTGTTATCGTCTTTGCCACTTTTATCTCTTTTTTGAGCTGCCATTGCCTAGAACTCCTCCTTCCTTATAATCTCAAAAACAATATATACGTTCCTATTTAAAATGGTAATTCATCGTCATCATCAATGGGAATAAAACCTTCAGAAGGTTGTTCAGATGTAGGCATAGGGTTGTAATCATCATTATAAGAGCCTTCTGCTTTTTTACTCTCAGCAAAATAAGTTTCTTCAGCAATAACTTCAGTTATATAATGTCTTTTTCCTTCATTATCATCCCATGTTCTTGTCTGCAGTCTTCCTACAACCACTATCTTCTTACCTTTTTGAAGGTATTTAGAGCAAAATTCTGCATTCTTGTTCCATGCGACAATAGGAAAAAAGTCAGCCTGTTTTTCCTCATTTTGCTTGGTAAAACGCCTGTCCACAGCTATACTAAAACTGCAAACCGGAATATTATTTGTATTGGTATACCTCATTTCAGGATCCTTTGTAAGTCTTCCCATTAAAATAACCTTATTCATAATATCACCCTAGTTATCCTTTTTGATAATAATATTTTTGATAACTCCCTCAGTTATTTTATACACTCTTTCAAGCTCCTGAGGAAATTCCGGTTTAGCTGCAAAATTCATTAATACATAATATCCTTCATTTAGATAATCAATTGGATAGGCTAGTTTTCGCTTTCCCCATTCGTCAATATTTTCTAGCTCTCCTTCAGATTCTATTAGATTTTTAATTTTCTCAATTATAGACTTAGTTGTCTCTTCATCTAATTCTGGACTGATAACAAAAATGCTTTCATATTTATTTAACATTCGACTTCACCTCCTCTCGGTCTAGCGGCCCTGTTTTCTAAAACAGAGCAAGGATTCCACGAGGTAAAATTATATCATATAATTACCTGTATTGCAACTTATTTTTTAATTAATATGAAAAATTATCATCCCTTTATAATAATGTCTTGATATAGCACTTTTGATTTTGTTTTTGTAATAAAATCAAAAACATAACTTGCCGATATATATTATGAAAATATAAAAATTTTTATTTCTAAAAATATCGCTAAAAAGCTTGTTAATTTAACACTTTAAAAAATAATTGCCATATAATGGTTTTATAAAACTGTTTCCAAAAATCAAGTTGTGTGATATTATATAGTATATCTCGAGTTTGACAGTTGATGAATACAGTAGAGGCAATAAACGTTTAAATTTAAAGGTTTACGCCTCTTTTCTATTTTTCAAAAATGTTGTATGGAATGACCTTTGAAATTTTTCC
>DUVG01000238.1 GCA_012841175.1 Clostridium sp. | reverse complement strand
CTGCATCGTGAAAGCCTCCTGTAAGGTCTAGTCCTTTTTCACTTCCGTCAGTGGTGTGACAAGGTCCTCTCCAATCAAAAAAGTTGTCATCCCCAGCTTCAGGTCCGCACTTATTTGCATCATAAAAATAAATGGAATACTTTAGTGCAGTGGAGTAATCAAAACTTTTTGCACTAGATACAATAGAAGTTGAAAATAGCAATGTTAATAATATTGCCAAAACAGTAAAAATTACACAAAATTTTCTCATATAAAATTCCTCCTTTATAAACATAAAAAATAATTAATAAAATATTCAATTGTAAAATGGAGTATTTAAAATAGATTGGAGCTTTCTAATACGTAATAATGAAAAATAAAGTATATTGTACTGCTAAATCTAATTATAATTATACTAGATTATAATAAAAACTTCAATTAGAACTTGAGAATTGTTTGTCTTTTAAGTACTATTTATAAAGAATTCTTGGAAAATGTGTTTACATTGAAATAAACCTATGATATAATATGTGACTGTGTGGAATACGGGCGGTCCGCTGTTATAGAATACAAGAACGTCTATGAAGGAAGGAGGATAAGAATATGGATATAATTAGAGCAATTGAGCAGGAACAATTAAAAACTGACTTAACTAATTTTGAAATTGGTGACTACGTTAAAGTACATGTTAAAATCAAAGAGGGAAATAGAGAAAGAATACAGATTTTTGAAGGCACTATAATTGGAAGAAGAGGCTCAGGAATAAAAGAAACTTTTACAGTTAGAAGAATAACATATGGCGTAGGTGTTGAAAGAGTGTTTCCTGTACATTCTCCGAAGATTGAAAATGTTGAAATTGTGAGAAAAGGAAAAGTTAGAAGAGCAAAATTATTTTATCTACGTGACAGAGTTGGTAAGGCTGCAAAAGTAAAAACAAGATTGGTTAGAAAAGCTGAAGGGACTAAATAGTCCCTTTTGTTTTTTTAAATTATAATTGCTGATAAAATCAAGGCACTTTTAATAATGAAAAAAGAGTGATATAATAATATAAATAATAAATATAAAATAAATCAAATTACTGTAAGGATCAAAGACGATATGGAGTACAATAAAGACCCTTTAAATCTTGATAAAATACAAAAACAAAAATTAGAAGAAAAATACGGAATTAATCTTAGAATAGCAAAGCCAAACTACTTAAAAGAATTTGTTAATTGGTGTATTGTAATAGTTATGGCTATTATTATAGCACTTATTTTAAGGAACTTTGCCTTTGAATGGGTAGTTGTGAGAGGTCATTCAATGGAGGATTCTCTTTTTAATAATCAAGTTTTATTTGTTAATAAATTAGGATATATATATTCAGAACCTAAAAGAGGCGACATAGTAATAATGCAATATAAAAAAGGGAATTGGAACTATTTACCTTACAGTGAATATTTTCCTTTTTTGACTCTTTTATTTCCGCCTAAAAATGAAGAAAACTATGTTAAAAGAGTGATAGGTCTACCAGGGGATCATGTAGATATAAGAGGAGGACATGTATATATAAATGAGCTTTTACTAAATGAACCATATGCAAAAGGTTTTACCAATGAAAAAAGTGTCCAGTTTCCGCAGGTAGTTCCACCTGATACATTTTTGCTTTTAGGTGATAACAGAGAAAATAGTGAGGATAGCAGACAATTAGGATTTATAGAATTGGAAAGAATAAAGGGAAAGGTAATGTTTAGACTTTATCCTATTAATGAGTTTGGAGGAGTTTATGACAATTTAGAGTAAATTTTTTGGAGGATGAAAATATTGAATATACAATGGTTTCCGGGGCATATGAACAAAACTAGAAGATTGCTTGCGGAGAATTTAAAAATGGTAGATGTGGTTATTGAACTTTTAGATGCTAGAATACCTGTAAGTAGCAAAAACCCTGAAATAGATAATATAGTTAAGAATAAACCTAAAATAATAGTGTTGAATAAATCTGATCTTGCTGATAAAGAAATTTCTGATAGTTGGAAAAAATGGTATAACTCAAAGGGTTATACCAGTATTTTTGTTAATTCTATTAATGGTATGGGAATAAAACAGCTTAAAAATAAAATGAGAGATATGATGAAGGAAAGAATAGAAAAAGACAGGCAACGAGGCAGGATATTCAGACCTGTAAAAGCTATGATTGTAGGAATTCCCAATGTAGGAAAATCATCTTTGATAAATAAAATTGCAGGCAGGGGAAGTGCTGTAACAGGGGATAAGCCTGGTGTAACTCGAGGGAAGCAATGGATAAATGTAAATGATGAAATTCAGCTATTGGATACCCCAGGCATTCTTTGGCCTAAATTTGAAGATGAGAAAGTTGGCATAAATCTTGCTATAACAGGTGCAATAAAGGATGATATATTAGATATTGTTGGATTGGCTTCAGCTTTATTTGAGATATTATCTGAAAGTTACCCTG
>DUVG01000237.1 GCA_012841175.1 Clostridium sp. | reverse complement strand
TTAAGGGATTTAAAAAGTATGCAATTGCAAATCCCCAGATTATATAAGTAAAAAGGGATATTATGTATTTTAAAATACCTTGTATTTCCGATAGAAAAATAGAAGGATTATTTATTAGTTTGTAAAGTAATAGTCCAATAATTATAATAGGAATATAATCAGAATGAGGTATTTTTTTACCTTTAAAGAACAATTATGGACAACTCCTTTTTTATAAAATGAATAAGATAGAAAAATAAAATCAAATAAATTATATCATATGGCATTGATAGGTGCAATGAAAAGATTTGCTGTTCTAATCTCAAATTCCTCTAATAATAATTATAAATTATCATATTTTTAATGTGGGTAAAATATGATAATATGATTTAAGTATAATGTTTTTAAAGGATGTGTTTATATGATTATTGTAGATGCTCACTGTGATACAATAACTAAAATAATGGAAACCAATTCAAATTTATATAAAAATAATTGTCATGTAGATGTAGAAAGGTTAAAAAAATATAAAAATTGTGTTCAATTTTTCGCAGCTTTTGTAGATAAGTCTCTGTATTATCCGAATACATTAAAAAGGGCATTAGAAATAATAAATGTATTTTATCAAGAGGTGGAAAATTGTAAAGACCACATAATGTTATGCTGTAATTACAATCATATTGAAAAGGCTTTTAAAGAAGAAAAGATTGCTGCAATACTTTCAATTGAAGGCGGTGAGGCGCTTCAAGGAGAAGTTAGCATGCTAAAAATATTTTATCGGCTTGGAGTGCGAAGCTTATGTCTTACATGGAACTATAGAAACGAAATAGCAGATGGAGTTTTTGAATCAGAATCTAGAGGAGGACTTACTCTATTTGGAAAAGAAATTATAAAAGAGATGAATTTTTTGGGAATGCTGATAGATTTGTCACATATATCTGAAAGTGGATTTTGGGATGTAATGGAGCTTAGTAAACAACCTGTTATTGCATCTCATTCAAATGCAAAAAAGGTATGTTCCCATATAAGAAATCTTAACGATGACCAGATAATGGCTATAAAAAATAATGGGGGAGTAATAGGAATAAATTTATGTCCTGATTTTTTAAGTGATAATAAAGATGCATATTTAAAAGATATCATTAAACATATTGAATATATAGTGGGTTTGATAGGAATTGACCATATAGGTTTAGGGGCAGATTTTGACGGTATTGACTCACTTCCAAAAGATATAAATGGTGTAGAAGATATTTATAAAATAGTGGATGAACTTTTAAAACTTAATTATTCAAATGAAGATGTAGAAAAATTTCTAGGAAAAAACTTTTTAAGAGTAATAAAAAAAGTATTGTAAGAGCTCGTGATGATCTTCGCTCTAGCTAAATATCAACTTTCTTAAATGAAAGTCAATAAGTAACCTTTGCTCGACTAATACAAGAACAAACGGCCTATTTATAAAGGTCATATAGAATTTTGAGTAACAAATACTTCATATTAATACTGCATACAATACATCATATAACATCATATAATACTTCATACAAATACTCAAAATAATTCTAGTTGCTCCTGTAATAATCTTAACTCGAACTGTATACATCCATATTAAATAGACATATAGAGCTCTTCCCGCTGACTAATACCAAGCCTTAGCGTCAACTAACGGACGAAACCTGATATTACTCTTTGGCCGAATCCTATAAAGCTCATTAAACCTCATAGAACTCTTGGTTCAACCATCACGAACCCTTGTACTAAATATTATTGCCGTTATAAAAAAAAATATACAAGAAAATTAAAAAAAATTTTAAAAAAAAAATAATTGAAATAAAAAAACAATTTGTCTTGCATTTTAAAGAAGCAAATATTTATATTAGCTTTCTTTTAAAATAGTTAAAAAATTAACATTCCTAAATGTTATTTAATAAAAAATTTTTTTACTCATATATATATAATACCAAATAATTTTGCATTTTAAATATGATTATCTTGCAAAAAACATTAGATTATATTAAAATTAAATTAGAAAAATTAACTTATTTTTTAAAATTTATTTATGTGGCATATTTAGGGATAAGTATGCTAAACTAAAATAGTTGTTAGATTCAAAAAGTGGGACATAATTATAATTTTTGGAGGATTGTAAATGGAACTTTCAAAAAGGGCACTTTCAATTAGCCCGTCTTCCACTCTTGTTATTGATGCAAAAGCTAAGAAAATGAGGTTAGAGGGAGTGGATGTAATAGGATTTGGGGCAGGAGAACCAGACTTTGATACGCCAGAGCATATTAAAGAAGCTGCAATAAAAGCAATAAAAGAGGGATTTACAAAATATACTCCTGCATCAGGTATGTTAGAGCTTAAAGAAGCAGTATGCAGGAAATTTAAAAAAGACAATGGATTGGAATACAAACCAGAAAATATTATTATAAGCAATGGAGCAAAACACTCCCTTGCCAATATTTTTCAAGCCATATGTGATCCAGGAGATGAAGTTATTATACCATCCCCCTGCTGGGTGAGTTATCCTGAAATGATTAAAATGGCAAGTGGAAAACCTATTAAATTAAAAGCTACTGAAGAAGAGGGATTTAAACCTTCTATTGACAATTTTTTAAATGCTATTACCGAAAAGACAAAAGCAATCATAATAAATAGTCCTAGCAACCCAACGGGAATGGTATATACAGAGGAAGAACTAAGAGAAATTGCTAAAATAGCTGTTGAGAAGAAAATATACATTATTTCTGATGAAATATATGAAAAGTTGATATATGATAATCTAAAGCATGTAAGTATTGCATCTTTTAATGAAGAAATAAAAGATTTGACTATTTTAGTAAATGGAGTTTCTAAGTCATATTCCATGACAGGATGGAGAATAGGATATACTGCATCAAATGAAAAAATAGCAGATGTTATGACTAATATTCAAAGTCACTTCACTTCAAATCCAAATTCAATAGCCCAAAGGGCAGCTTTGGCAGCATTAGACGGAAATGATGATATAGTGGATGCTATGATTACTGAGTTTGTAAAGAGAAGAGATTATATGGTAAACAAGATAAACTCAATAGAAGGACTTTCCTGCATTAAACCAAACGGTGCTTTTTATGTAATGATGAACATTTCAAAATTAATAGGAAAAGAAATTAAAGGAGTTAAAATTACAGGCTCTGATGTTTTTGCAAATGTTCTTTTGGAAAAAGCAAATGTTGCTTTAGTGCCGGGTTCTGGTTTTGGAACGGATATTCATGTAAGACTTTCGTATGCAACTTCCTTTGAAAATATAACAGAAGGTCTAAATAGAATTGAAAAATTTTTAAATAAGTAATATAATTTATGATGGTTAAGCATTTAAATTTAAATGCTTAAATGAGTGTGCCAATAATAAAATCTGATTTTTAAAATTAGAATCTGTTATTTGGCCATTCCTAATTTTCAATCTCATATTTATAAATAGCTTAGACGGGATATATTTTTATAATCCCGTATTTTTTTGTTATAATAGCTGGATTTAAAGCAAAGAACAATGTATAATTGTTTTGGAAATGATATTTAATGCAATTAACATATATTGAAGTGTTATAAAAAATTTTTTGGAGGTTGGAAGATTTGAAAAATACGTACGAGAACCCTTTAAATAGCAGGTATGCAAGTAAAGAAATGCAGGAGTTATTTTCTCCTGACATGAAGTTTAGAACATGGAGAAGATTTTGGATAGCTCTTGCAGAAGCGCAAAAAGAGCTTGGACTTAACATAACAGATGAACAAATTGAGGAATTAAAAAAATATAAAGATGATATAAACTACGATGTAGCAGAACAAAAAGAGAAAGAATTTCGCCATGATGTTATGGCCCATATTCATGCATATGGAGAGCAGTGCCCTAATGCTAAAGGAATAATTCATTTAGGTGCAACATCTTGTTATGTCGGTGATAATACAGATATTGTTATTATGACTGAAGGCTTGAAATTAATTAAGAAAAAACTTATAACTACTATTGAAAAATTAGCAGAATTTGCATTAAAACACAAGGAAATGCCAACTTTGGGTTTTACACACTTTCAGCCAGCACAGATTGTGACAGTTGGAAAAAGAGCTTGTCTTTGGATTCAAGATTTGTTAATTGATTTAGAAGACTTAGATTATGTTCTTTCAAATATGAAACTACTAGGTTCTAAAGGTACCACAGGCACTCAAGCAAGTTTTTTAAATCTTTTTGAGGGAGACCATGAAAAGGTTAAAAAACTAGATAATCTTATAGCTGAAAAAATGGGATTTGACAATGTATTTGCTGTATCTGGACAGACTTATACAAGAAAACTTG
>DUVG01000025.1 GCA_012841175.1 Clostridium sp. | reverse complement strand
TGCTCTTTGCCTGTAGATCTTCAACAGGAGATGAGATTCTAGATAACGTTGATTGCCATGTATATTTGCTTATACCTTTACCGTCTTTTTTTAGCATTAATCCGGTATCTACTAAACCATAATTCTCGTCGTTTTCTTTGCAGTACAAATATAGTTTATATATCCCATTTTTTAGAGATAATGCCGAAAACTCACATTGCAGCCCATGGTTCATTGATTTGATGTCTTTCATATTGGCATGTGAAGCATAGACATCTTCCCTAGTAACACTAAGCCCAGTGATTTTATATGCAATATTATTGGATTTATCAGGTGCTAATATTACATATATTTCCTTATTGCTATTATCTTTTTTTGTTTCACAGTATGCCCATAACTGAATTGCAACATTTTGTTTGAAGTCATTATAAATATTAACAACATCTATAGAATAGTTTACAATATCCTTTTGTTGCACTTCATCAAATTTAATCTTTTCAATATTCTCATAAGCATTCAATACTTTGCTTATAATGTTTGTGGCAAAAATCATATAAAGTATAAACAGCAGTACAAAAAGGCAATATAATATAACCTTAACTTCTTTTTTCATTCTTTTGCAATCTCCTTTAGCGGGATATTTAGATTAAATTCAGAATTAAGGACTGTTATCATAGTATTAATTCCAGATAGTCCTTCAATATCAATCCTGTCATTATGGTAATAAACCGCATTAAAAAAGTTAGTAATATCATCATAATTAAAGGTCTTGTGTACTTTGGGATCTTCCATCGCCCTAGCGCTATGATCCGATTGTAATATAATAATTGCATTCGGATTTTTTTCTATGATCGATTTCACCATATCCTGCATCAATTTAGTAGTGTATTTATATTGTCCGAGGTAAAAATTTCGATCAGCCCAATCAATATAATGCAAGGAACTTATTCTATTTCCGTTTTCGTCAAAAGAAAAAGGACAGTGTGGTAAATTTAGATGGAACGCTATAAATTCCGAATTACCGGTAAAATTATCCAAATTAGTCATATATTCTATTGAGTCCATCACAACCTCTGCATATCCTTGTGCAGTCGTCACATAAAATGGTTGTATTATTGTGTTTCTATATAAAATATCACTCAAATTGTCCCCACTCGATGTTTTTGCCTGGGTTTGAAACTTATCTTGCATAGGTTCGATTTGGAATATGCTACCATCCCCTACTTCTTGAATTTTATATCCTAGTTTTAAGAGCATTTGATATAAGACAGAATTAACACGCAAAGCAGTTTTTTCATTCTCTTCGGTTTTATCAGTTACAACATAATCTAAATTAACAATATTTGTCATTATAGTGCTAGATAAAATAGATTCATTGTGACTTGTGTATGAAACATTAAATCCTATGCTTTCCAAATAGTCTGTAAATGCCGAGTTATCATAGTCATAGTATTTTTTCATAAAATCAATACTAGAATATTCATCAAATATCAAGTAATAGATATTGGGGAGATCCGTATCTTTATCAACAATGTGGGCAGTCTTGCCCATTTGTTCTTTTACTTGTTTTTCATTCGATATTTTATTGATGATTGTTGGTACAGATATAATACCGTTAAACAAAATCAGAGAACTAAATACAATACATATGACCAATGATACAGTCTCAGCCAGATTTTTAGAAACCTTTTTAGTTATAAACCAAGCTAAGTGAGCTAAAATAAACAAAAATATAGGAAGTACATGCCAATAACTTAAAGTTAAAAATATAGCTTGTACTACACGTTCCAAGAGAGCATAATTCATAAATACTAACATAAACATATTTGCAATAATCGCCGCTTTAAATATGTTTTTTGTAATCAGTAAAAATAACACAAAGAAAACAAACCCTGTGGCAATAAAAACAATT
>DUVG01000236.1 GCA_012841175.1 Clostridium sp. | reverse complement strand
TTTTCCATTGTTGTAATTGTACTATCAGCAAAGATTTATAAAGGTTTGATTTTATATAGTGGTCAGAAAGTAAATCTTAAAACAATTATTAATGCCCTTAAAAGCTAAAATTTGAAAGGATAAAACCAAGGGGGTGGGTAAGTGGAGGTTTTAGATGTAAAGAAACTATGTGAAAAGATAAAGGCAAATATTTCAAAAGTAATAGTTGGAAAAGAAGACGTTATAGACCTTGTATTAGTGTCCCTTTTATCTTCCGGGCATGTTTTACTTGAAGATGTTCCGGGGGTAGGGAAAACAATGCTGGCAAAATGTCTTGCCAAGTCTATAGACTGTGATTTTAGCAGGATTCAGTTTACTCCAGATCTTTTGCCATCTGATGTTACAGGAATAAATTATTACAATCAAAAAGAATGTGAATTTGAGTTTAGACCAGGGCCTGTATTTACAAATATTTTGTTGGCAGATGAAATTAACAGGGCAACTCCAAGAACACAGTCAAGTTTATTAGAGTGTATGGAGGAAAAACAGGTCACAGTTGATGGTGAATCAAAAAGTCTTTCTAAGCCCTTTTTGGTTATTGCAACTCAAAATCCTGTTGAAATACAGGGGACTTTTCCACTGCCAGAGGCACAGCTTGACCGCTTTCTTATTAAACTAAAAATAGGCTACCCTTTAATTGAAGAGAGCAGAAAAATGTTAGATAGATTTGAAAAGGGAAGCCCTTTTGAAACTATAGATTGTGTAACTAATAAGCAAGAAATAATAGAGGCTCAAAATGCACTTGGCAAAATAAAAACAAGTGCAGCAGTGAAAGATTATATAGTGGAGATTGTTGAAAAAACAAGGAGTTTTGAAAATATAACTTTAGGTGTAAGCCCTAGAGGTTGTATTGCACTTATGAAGGCTTCACAGGCTTATGCAGCCTTAAAGGGCCGTGATTTTGCAACTCCCGATGATGTAAAACATATGGCAGTGCCTGTATTAGCACATAGAATACTAGTTAAAGGATATACAATGTCAGAGGAGACAAAAGCCTCAGAAACTGCTATATTGCAAGTTTTAGACAAGGTGGAGGTACCCTTAGAAGATTTTTAAAAGGAGAATTTTATGGAGATTCTTGCTTTGGTTATAATTTTTCTAATTGCAATATATATTCAAGGTTTTTTATTAAATCTCTTCTTATTTTACAAACTTGAGTATTCTTGTGATTTTAGTGTAGATAAAGCAACTGAAGGAGATAATATTTTTCTTGAAGAAATAATATATAACAAAAAGCTTATACCTATTTCATGGATTAAAGCTGAAATATATACTTCAAAATGGCTTGAATTTGCCGGAAAGGATGCTGTTATAGCACAGGAAAGCCGGTTTGTAACAAGTAACTTTTTTTTAAAAAGCTATCAAAAAACTACAAGACTATGGAATGTAAAATGTCTCAAAAGGGGATGTTTTGAAATTGATAAAATAACACTTGTAGGAGGAGATTTTTTAGGTGCCTTTTCAGATTCATCTGCTGTTATAGATGTTAAAACTGATTTACTTGTTTATCCAGCCACAATAGCCCTAGAACAGTATTTTAAGCCAGCAAGCCGTTTTATAGGAGATGCTATTGTAAGAAGGTGGATAAATGATGATCCATTTATGTTTTCAGGTCTTAGGGAATATGTAGCAGGTGATGCTTTAAATCGGATTCATTGGAAGGCAACAGCAAATAGAGGGAAACTTATGGTAAAAAAGAATGATTTTACCACTAACTTAAGAACTGCTGTTATTTTAAACATTCAGTCTCGAGACAATGAGCCAGATGAAGTTATCGACAAAGAAATTATAGAATTTGGAATAAAGGTTGCTGCAACTATATTTGATAAAGCATTAAAGCAGGGCTTGCCTTTGAGTTTTTCTACAAATGGGAATGTTGTCAATGGAAATGAATACCCAATAATCACAAAAGAATCTGTAGGTAGGGAACATGTAAATGAGCTTTTGACTATTCTTGCAAAGCTTAAATTAAAAAAGGTTCAGGATTTTGAATATTTTATTAATGATGTTTCTCAAAACTATTCAAATACAGAAGTTATAATACTTACATCTTATTTGACAGAAGAAATATGCAATACCATTAGAAAAATAAAATCAGGGAAAAACACCGTTTCTATAATGCTGTTAAACGCCGTTGAAAGAGAAAGTTTACCTGGGGATTTGGAAGTTTATATTCCTTATTAGAAAGGGAAATGTTTATGAATGAAAAAAAGAGAGAAGCCATACTTAAAATCATGTCAATAACAGCTATGTTTCTATGTGTTTATCCAATAACTAGCATAGTGAGAATTTTTTTCTTTAAAGAGGGCAGGGGCTTTTTAGATGGGCTTTTTTATTTAGCTGCTATTTATGGTACATTTGCAGCAGTAACATATATTATGAGAAAAGATTGTACTAAAAAAAATGCAATATTAGCCCACCTATTTTTGGTAATTCCCATACTGACGTCTTTGGTGTATTTTTTTTACTATGGAATCTCATCCATGATATTTGGGACATTTATAACGGCAATACTTTGCTTTTTGGCTATCAGGTCATATTTTAAAAAATATCATTATTTAATAGATGGAGTTAAAATATATGTTGGTATAGTAATGATTCTTTTGGCATTGACTTTTTCCTTATATTTCGAAGAGTTTAAATATCTTAAAAATCAATTTTATATTTTTACGTTTATATATGCTTTCTTTGTCCTAATAATAAAAAATCAAAGCAATCTAGATGGTATTTTTTCCAAAAGATTTGATAAAGCTTCTGGAATACCTAAAAGAATGAGAAGTTATAATATAAGAAAAATACTGGTGTTTTTTCTATTAATAGTGGTGATTTATTATTTTAGAGATGGATTGATAGTGACTTTGAGAACTTTGGGAAATTTATTGACATCAGTCCTTAAATCATTGTGGAACTTTATAAAAATTATAATGGAAAAACTTTATTGGCTTTTTGATACAGAGGAAATAAATAATTCTAATTCCCCTGAAATGGGTTATGGCATCATTGAAGGTGGTGGACAAAATTCAATTTTAAATACAGTATTTAATGTGATATTCTTTTTAGCACTTGCTTTTGCTGTTTATAAAATAAGTACCCTATTAATTATTAATGAATTTATTCCTTTTTTAAAGAATGCTTTCAAATGTATTTTTCAAAAAATTATAAATTTATTTCAAAAAGTTGAATATAAAGAAGAGAAAACTTATTATTATACAGATAGCATCGAGAGAGTTTTGCCCTCTGATATTTCAAAAAAGAGTAAAGAGAAAAAGAAGATGCCAGATATAAACAAAGCATTAAGACAGGTGGAGAAAATTCAGAACCCTAAGGAAAAAATCAAACATTTATATGGCTTTGTTTTAAAATATATGTATATAAAAGGAATGGATATAAAAAAATCATATAGCACAGGGGAGATTTATAAAAAAGTCAGAGAAATTGAACAACTAGATAAACCTTTTAGTGAAATAACATCAGTATATGATAGAGTAAAATATGGTGATAAAATGCCAGAGATTAATCAGGTAGATGAGACTAAAAGTAATACTGTAAAAAGTATTAATATAATTAAAAAAACAAAGTAAACCCTTCTAGCTATTATAAATTATAGCATTTTCTTTTCCATACAATAAATTGACGCTATTGAAAAAAATCTTTAATTGCAGCTTTTTAAATGATGTGTTATACTGTTTTTGCACACAAGCCAGTTAATAAAAGTGTTGCTAAAAACAGTGTATTAGATATTATATAATTTTTGTAGAAATAATCTTTTATACTTAGGTTTTTAAAAAAGGAGGGGTAAAATTTACTGAAAATGTTTACACTTTAGACATATAAACGACACACTTAATATTTAAAATTGATTTTATGATTAATTAAATTATTTAGGGAAGTAAAAAATTTTATGGTAGTAAAAAAAATCGAAAGGATGAATTTAATGAAAAGCAAAAAAAGCTTATCGCTAGTTGCAGCGATAATATTATCTTTTAGTTTTATACTAGGAAGCTGTAGTTCAAAACAAGAAGAAAAAAAGGTTGTAATAGCACAAGTTAATGGAGAAGATATTTTTTATGATGAGTTTTACGATATATATAACTATACGTTAACAAATCAGGGTATCGATCCTGAAACAGAAGATGAAGAAGAATTAGATTTAATTGAAAAAATGAAAGATGAATTGTTAGAAGACTTAATAACTAGAAAAGTTATGAAACAAAAAATAACGGCAGAGGGTTATGAAATAACAGATGAAACAAGAAAAGAAGCTGAAGAACAATATAATTATTCAATTGAAATGTTTGCTTTCCAGACTCAGCTGCAAGCACAATTTCAAGGAGAAGAAGGTGCAGAAGACAGAGATTTTAAAAAAGAGGCTGAAGAATTTGTTTTAGAACAGCTTGAGCTTATGAACCGAACAAAAGATGATTATCTAGAGGATATAGCAGAAGAAATTTTGATAAGTAAATATCTTGAAGATTTGGCTAAAGATATAGAAGCTTTAGAGGAAGAGATAAGAAGTTTTTATGATGAAGAGCTAGAAATGCAGGAAGCAGGTGGAAGAGGAGAGGTTAATTTAGTTAAAAACCCTGATCAAACAAGAGTTAAGCACATATTAATTGGATTGGCAGAGGAAGATAAAAAAGAGTATGAGAACTATTATCAAGAAGGAAAATATGAAGAAGCTGAAAGTTTTCTTGAAGAAAAACTAGCTGAAATTAAGCCTAAGGCAGAGGAAGTTTTAGAAAAGGCTAAAAACGGTGAAGATTTTGAAGCTTTAATAGATGAATACGGTGAAGATCCTGGTATGGAATCAGAAGATTACAAAGATGGTTATCTTGTTAACAAAGGAAGTGGTTTTGTACCTGAATTTGAAGAGACTTCATTAAATCTTGAAGTGGATGAAATTTCAGACCTTGTGCCTACTATGCACGGTTACCACATAATAAAGGCGTATGAAAAATTTGAAGAGGCAATATTTACTTTTGAAGAGAAAAGAGATGAGATAAAAGAGATTTTAGATAGAGAAAAGAAAAGTGAGTTTGCTATAAAAGAAGTTGATAGATGGGTAGAAGAAGCAGAAATAGTTAAACACAGAGATAAAATTTAATAATTATAAAGATAAGCCTTTCAACTTTAAATAGGAGAAAGGCTTATTTTTTAGGGTTTTTTCGTTTAATTTTATTTTTTTGAGGTCTTAATGTAATATCATTTATAACTAAATTT
>DUVG01000235.1 GCA_012841175.1 Clostridium sp. | reverse complement strand
AATTTCATATATTATATCCTTTTATATCTTTTTATTTTTCTGCAAAAAAATGCTTTAATGTGAAATGTCACTATTTCATCTACTATATCCTGCAATATATCCGATTTTTCTAGACATTTTGATTATTTCTATTTAAAAATTTGCAAAAATATTATATAATTATATCGGTAAGAACTATTTATAATTAATACTTTTGGAGGGATTTAGTGAATCATGAATTCTCCAACAATTCTGTAATTGTTTTGATAGATGATGAAAGAATTGTTTTAAACAGCTTAAAATCAGAATTATCAACTTATATTGATGATGAGTATATTATAGAAATTTCAGAAAGCGGTTCAGAAGCCCTTGAATTGGTAGATGAGCTACTAAAAGACGGCTATGACATTCCTGTTGTTATTTGTGATTATATAATGCCAGGAATGAAGGGTGATGTTGTACTTAGCGATGTTCACCAAAAATCCCCAGATACATTTAAAATATTACTTACTGGCCAAGCTGCCCTTGACGGAGTAGCAAATGCAATAAATAATGCTGAGTTGTATAAGTATTTTGATAAGCCTTGGGACAAAGAAGAGCTAAAAAAAGCTATAACCAAATCTTTGGAACTATATTATATAAAAAAGAAACAACAAAAAAATTTGCTATTCCTCTCTAGTAAAGAAATGCAATTAAAGGAAGAAATACAAAAAGCAGAAAATTCTCTTTTAGAAGAACAATGGCTAAGCTCTGACGAAGCAAATAAACTTATAGCTGATTTAAATACTCTAAAAAAAATGTATATAACAATATTAAAACTAAAAAACATGATTGGTTTATGTGATAATGATAAAATATCCAATATTGAGTCAGAAATAGACAAACTTAAGGATATGTTAAAACTAGTAGAACAATAATTCAATAAAATATGCTTCTCTTTAAATTAGCCTCTGCTTAAGTTAAAATAGAAATTTTCAATAATCAATTTAAAAAATTGGTTTAAATTTTGTTAGCTTAAATAATATTTATTGGATGGAGATAGTATAATGGAAATTCCAGTTGTTTTGTGTGTGGATGATGAAAAAATAGTTCTTGACAGTCTTAAGAGTCAACTTGAAGTTAAATTTAACTATGCTTTTCAAGTTGAAACCGCCCAAAGTGGTGAAGAAGCATTAGAACTCATAGAAGAACTGATATCTGAAGGCAACGAAATTCCTGTAGTAATATGTGATTATCTCATGCCACATATGAAAGGAAATGTGTTGCTCAAAGAGATAAAAGAGCTTTATCCCTCTACTTCTTGTATACTTCTTACAGGTCAGGCAACTCTTGATGCAGTAAAGGATATGGTTAATAGTGGAGCAATAGATAGATTTATACAAAAGCCTTGGGATATAGATTTATTTTCTTTTTTAATTGAAGATATCTTACATAAATACGAGAAAAATGCCAATATTAAAAGTTCTAATACCTCCATTTCCTTAAATGAGGCTTACAATAATCCTGAAATATCGTCCATTAAATCGTATATAAAAAACTCTTGTGAAAAAATTAACTCTGCTTTAGTGGCTATACAACAGAACATAGAAACTATAAAAAAAGCAAGTAAAGAATTACCCCTAGAGGATTTTAAAACCTCTACAACTGTTGAAAGTCTTTATGTTAAAACTTCAAAGACCCTTGATAATATTTTATCAGAATTTACATCAATTAAAAAAACGCATGATCTGTTTCCAGAAAATACATTTGATTCAAATGTTGATAATGATAACGAATTAATTTATAATTGTATTTCAAATCTAATGGAAAGAGTAAGTAATATAGAAAAAAAGCTTTCTTTGTACAATGAAAAAATCATTGTTTGGAAAGATGACGAAATGTTTGTCTTAAATATACATGATATTGTTTATTTTACATCTGGAAAGAGATGCACTGTTGCGGTAACAAATAATGACCAATATACCATAAAGGAAACTTTAGATTTCTTAGAAAACCAATTACAAGAATTTAACTTTTTTAGATGTCACAGATGTTATCTTGTTAATATAAATCATATAATAAAGCTAACCCCTTGGTTAGGCTCTACTAGCTATATTGCTAGATTAAAAGGCTTAGAAGACGACATTCCAGTAAGTAAAGCTAAATTTAAGAAGCTAAAAGAAATACTAGGACTAGAATCAAAGTAAATCAATTATCCACTCAAAACCAAAGATGTGAAACCTTCCATTTCACATCCCTGATTAATCTACTGGAATTGTTATTTAATTTACCACCTCTTATATTATATTATATTTATGTTTTCCTGTAATTAAATTGTGTTGAAATGTATAAAAATCGACCCCAATAGAGTTATTTTAGTGGTTAATTGTTTTTTCTAGAATTTATCTTTTATCTATCTTTACATAATTCCTTCTTTTGGCAACACTTTTGTATGCTGGTCTAATTATTTTACCTCTATTTGATATTTCCTCGATCCTATGAGAACTCCATCCAACTACTCTAGATATAGCAAATATAGGTGTATACAATTCAGGTGGAATGCCTAACATTTTATATACAAAGCCAGAATAGAAATCTATATTTGCACTAACTCCCTTATATATTCTTCTTACCTTTCCTATAACTTCAGGAGCTATTTTTTCTATTTTAGAATATAGTCTAAATTCATCTTCTAATCCCTTATTTGCTGCAAGTTTAGAAGCATATTCCTTAAGTATAACTGCTCTAGGATCTGATATAGAATAAACAGCATGTCCCATTCCATAAATCAAACCTGACTTATCAAAGGCTTCCTTTCTTAAAATCTTATCAAGATAGTTTCCAATCTCATCTTCGTCATTCCAATCCTTAACGTTTCCTTTAATATCTTCAAACATTTGAATAACTTTTATATTAGCTCCACCATGTTTAGGACCTTTAAGAGAGCCTAAGGAAGCTGCCATAGCAGAATATGTATCTGTTCCCGTTGAAGTTACCACATGGGTAACAAAAGTAGAATTATTTCCTCCTCCATGTTCAGCATGAAGTACAAGTGCAAGGTCTAATACAGACGCCTCTAACTTTGTAAATTTACTATCTGGTCTTAGCATATGTAGGATGTTTTCTGCAGTGCTAAGGTCTTCCCTTGGACTATGAATAAAAAGACTTTTATCACCATGATAATGGGAATATGCCTGATGTCCATATACAGCTAACAAAGGAAACCGTGCAATCATTTGGATACACTGTCTTAGTATATTTTTAATAGAGGTATCATCTGGCATAGTATCATAACTATATAATGCCAGTACACTCCTTGAAAGTACATTCATTATATCCTTACTAGGTGCTTTCATTATCATGTCACGAACAAAACTTCTAGGAAGTTTTCTATAACTTGCAAGAAACTCTTCAAATGATGCAAGTTGACTTCTACTAGGCAACTCACCAAATAACAATAAATAACAGGTTTCTTCAAAGCCAAAACGCCCTTCGCTAATAAAACCATCTACCAAATCCGCAATATCAACCCCTCTATAGAGTAATCTGCCTGGAACTGGTACCATTTCATTTTCATCAATAATATATGAATGAACCTCTCCAATTTCTGTAAGCCCTGCTAGGACACCTCTACCGTTGATATCTCTTAAACCCCGTTTTACATCAAATTTACTATATAATTCAGGATCAATACTGTTGCTTTTCTCTGCTAATTCTGATAGTTGATTTAGCATTTTATTGTCATAAAACTCTTTTTCAGCTATCCCCATAAACTGTACCTCCTAATAATCTTTTTAAACATATTATTCTAACATATTAAGGGAGTCTAATAGTTCTTCATTAATTTCAAAATCTTGCTTCTTCCATTCCGCTAAGTTTTCTTCAAACTCCAACTGCTGCAAAAACTTCTTAATTCCTTCTGAAGCAAATTCAAAACCATGTTTCTCACTAAGTTTTAATACCATAAAACCTGCAGGTACTTCCAACATGGTAAGTTCCCCCACATCTGCACTAAAAGCCCATTCTTTTAAATCCTCCCTGGCATTTTCCCTAGAGAAAGTAAGTTTATTCCCATATAGCCGAGATTCTGGATCTTCGTTATATTCTTCAGACAAAGCATCAAAATCCTCACCATTTTCAGCCATGTCTAAAACATCTTCAGCTAGTTTTCTTTTCTCTGCTATTTCATCTTCCGTCATAGGTTCTTCATCAAGATAGGTTTCTGTGAGAATCAAAATATACTTTATAGTCACCATTTCAACTTCGTCAATATTATCATCATAATATTTTTTTATATCCTCTATATCAATTTCAATTTTTTTAACAGCTTCTTTTTTATATTTTGCTGAAAGTACAAGTTCCTCATTTATCTTTCTATAATCTTCTAAACTCATACCAAAATTATTTTGTAATTTTATTTTAGCAAGATCCTCGCCACCATTTGCTTCAATATACTGTTCTAAAAGTTGATCAATTTCACCATTATCCAATTCATCTAACTGAATGTTTTCTTCTTTTGCTTTACTGACTAATATCTTCATTTCTATTAAGTCCTCTAAAGACTCTCTTTTTACTACATCTTCTCTCCTTTTACCTTCAACATCACTTTCCCAATACTCTTTTATCTGCTCCTTATCTGCTCCAAGTAGATTGGCATCTTCTTCTAATATGCTTCTTATATGACCAAATATAAATTTTAATTCTGATACTGTAATCTTTTCACCTGCAACTTCGGTTATAATATTGTTTTCATTTTCATTCTTGTCCAATTGGTTTTTTTTATCTAAACTTGAGCATGAAGACAAACTAAAAATAATAACACTTAATAAAATAAAACTTACAAATTTATTGTATTTCATAAAAACCTCCATAATTTTTACTAAAAACTTAATTGTATAAATTTTAGTATATTTTACTTTTTCTTGCTTTATCAATGATAACTTAACAAATCTATTATAAACAATTTAGAGCTAATTTGAAACAAATTTTTATCTTAACATCTAAAAATAAAAATACATCCCATCTATAATCTTGTAAAGAGTTACGCTGCTACTTTTAAAGGGTACGTTATTAAAAAATAAAGCATTATCTATATTGTTAATTCCTTCTAATGCCATTTTGGCACTTATGATACATTCTTTAGATGGCACTAACTCTTTAAAGCTCTCCCTGTGTGCAGGCGGGAACTGAACACTGTATCTAGTATCAAAAATAACATCACAAATACTGTCTGGAAATCGCGGACTTTCTTTTCTATTTATCACTACATTTGCTATTGCTAACCTTGCATCTAAAGATAGTCCTCCACCTTCAACATTTATTATTCTAGCAAGCCATATTAAATCTTCATCTGTATATTTTCTTTCATATATGCATTCTTGTGGAACTTCAACGCCTTCCTTTTCAATTAATACGGAAAATACTAAACCATCCCACTCTACAGAACAACCTAAGTTTTCTGCAATAAACCTAATAGGAATCATTATGCGGCCATCTACAATCTCAATATTTGTATCCATGGGCTGTTCTATTTCATCTACTAAAAGTATATTGTTATCAACAAACATTTCTATGTCCTTATCGTCACAAGTTATAATTGCCTTTCTTTCTTCCGGCTCCCAATGTACATCTGCCCCCAATGCCTCCACTACAAAACGCAGTGGAACATAAGTCCTGCCATTAATTATATATGGCTGAACATCCATTTTGATAGGACTACCGTTTATCTCTACCGTTACAAATATCTGCTTTGAAACTGCTGCCTGAACTTCCCCCTCCTGTACCATAGTAAATAAACAAAAAAATAAAAGAAACACTATGGACAGTTTTATCCACCTCATATTAAAATACCACCTTCACTATTTTTTTATTAAATTCACAATAGTAGTGAAATTTTTTTATCTGTTATAACATTTCGATATTAGTTATTGAATAATAAATATTTTATAAAATTATTATATTAACGATTTTATAATAACCTTAGGACTATGTCAATAAAAGTTCAAATAATGCTTTTTGCGATGCAAACATTTTTTATTATATCATTGCTTTATATCTCCATTTTAGCTAATTTATTTTTTTGTAACTTATGGTATATTCCCAAATGGGGTTTACATAACAAGTTCGCTTTTGTATAATACCTGTATTGCAGTGCTGGATATCCCTAAAAATGCCAATTACAGAAAGGAGGATACAAATGAAAACTAAAAAGACAGTTTTAGTATTATTAATTATAGTTTTATGCTTAGTGCAAACCATAGTATCATACGGAAGTTCATCATATACAAACCTTAGATTTGGAAATAGGGGTACTAAAGTCGTACAGCTTCAACAAGCTCTGCAAAATAAGGGATATTACAAAAGTTCTATAGACGGTATATTTGGAAAACTAACTGAAAGAGCAGTGATTAACTTTCAATTGGATAATAAGATTTTGGTAGATGGCATTGCCGGAAAACAAACAAAGTCATTGCTATACTCTAGTACCAGCACTAGAAGTTCTTCAAAATCATATAACTCAGATGCTGTATATTGGCTTTCTAGAATTATAAATGCAGAAGCACAAGGAGAGCCTTATGAAGGAAAAGTAGCGGTAGGAAATGTTGTATTAAATAGAGTTAACTCCCCCTTGTTTCCAAATACAATATACGGTGTTATTTTTGAATACTACAAAGGTATACCCCAGTTCAGCCCTGTTGCTGACGGTACAATTTATAATACACCTTCTCAATCCAGCATACAGGCTGCAAAAGATTCATTAGATGGGGCAAGACCTGCTGGAGACTCATTATATTTTTTTAATCCATCTAAATCAGCAGGAACATGGATTGTACGAAACAAACAATATTTTAAAAGAATAGGCAACCATGCATTTTATAAGTAAATAGAGTAGAGAAATAATTTTTTTCAATCCAGCTTGTGGTTCGCTACACTTGGCGGTAAATACCCGTGGCTAGACTTTCACTAGCTAGATTAGTGGCACACATATTTAAAGAGGGTCTTAATATTTAAGAACCCTCTTTTTTATTTCCCATAAACCATTAATTTCCCAAAAAACTAAAGTGCATATAATCTCTATTATGGCTTCCCCATGCATCGCCGCCCCATGCCCATTGGTAAAACTTAAATATTTTAACCACCGACCCATCCGCTGGTATGGAATATGGATTTACCCCTGGCTGCCAACTTCCTTGGGTAACTGCTACCCCATTTATTACCTGAGGATTTTCTACCCAGTTTATATCTATGGCAGTTCCATAATTGTGTTCTGAAATTCTGTTATTTGCCCCATAGGGTGGTCTCCAAGTATATCCCACCACTGATTTAATAGGGAATTTTTCTTCGTGCTGGTATATTAAATTAAATATTTCTAATGTCTCATCAGCTATTTTTTTATTAACTGTTAATTTTAATGTTTTTGTGATTTTTTGTCCTGTGCTAGAGTCAATATCCCAAACTTTAATATCAATTTCTACCATATTAGCGTCAGCTTCTTCTTTGCTTTTGTAAAATTTATAAGAACCATCGCTATTTTTACCAAAAATATATTCTAGCTTCATTTCCCTAAGTCTTCTTTTATCAATCCCAGAAGAACCACCTCTAGTGGCAGGAGTTAAATAGTTTTCATCAGAATAGTTTTGTGCTAAAAACTCTTCAAATGAATTTTCCTCTATTAAATTTTCTTGGTTGTCAAAAGGCCTTGATGAAAGAATATCGGTTGTCACTCCACTTATTAAAACATTTTCTATAATGGTGCATACCTCTGCTCTAGTTACATTTGAATCTGGTCCAAATGTGCCATCTTCATATCCACTGATAATACCTTTTAAGTAGCACTGTGCTATTAATTCTTTTAAAGGGTCAGAAATTAATTGAAAATCTTTAAAGACACTATCTACAATTGATGGGTTGACATATGAATTGTTTAGCCCTGCCGCACTTGCAATAACAGCAATTGTCTCTTCTCTATTTGCAGGTATGTCTGGATTAAAAACTTCATCTTCTATAAATATAAAACACTCAGATACTTCCGATATAAATTTATTTGCCCAGTGTTTCTCGATATCTATAAACTCACTTTCATTTTGTTCGCTTAATAAAAAATTAAAGGCATTACAAACAATTGCCGAAAGTTCTGCTCTAGTTACAGGATTGTTAGGACAAAAAGTTCCATCTGGAAAACCTTTTATGATACCCAATGAATACATACCCATAATTGTATCTTTAGCCCAGTGATTTTGTATATCTGAAAACTCTCTTGCCTGTTTATTTGGAAAAACAACTTTGTCTTTTTTTATAACATCTCTATTAATTAGTGAATCGGTATTTTGAACCCCTTTATATGCATCTGGTAAAACATTAACTTCCTCATTTTTATAATATCTTTTACTTATATCTATTTCTAGTGCTAACGATGGATCATCAAATTTAACCCATCTGCCATTGTGCTTTTTATAACAAATAAAAATACTATACTTGCCTGCTTTATCAAATGTAATATCACCTTTAAAATGATATGATTTATCAGGATTAATTACAACGGATCTAAACCATTGAGAATTTGAGTATTCATCCTCTTCATTAACAGCAGCTGCTGTTATAGTATCTATGTAAATCGGATCTTTCCCTTTGTTTTTTATGGAAAAAACAACTGTTATCTTTTGATTTTCATGATATGGCTCTCTCTCCATAATAGAAACAGGTGTAATTATCTCTAGCTTTTCTTCCTCTGGACTACTTATACCTGTAACAGTTACACTTGATATAATAAAAACAAACACAAAAAAGATAGCAAATACTTTTCTTTTCATAAAAATACCACCTATATTTTGTCCTTTGTTGATAATATGTAGATATCTTTCGTAAAAAGTTTTTACAGTATCAACAGTTAAACAATTTTTTATCACACAATTCTAATTATAGTGTTTAATTAGTTTAATGTAAAGACTTTTAAAAAAGATTTAGAGAATGGAAAATAACATACATACTAAATCAGGCAATAAAAGGGATATGTGTTTAAAATCCTTTTCATTGCCTGTTTTTATGCAACCTATTTTCTAAATAATTAACCAATAGCTTTCTTTATTGTATGTACATAATCCAATACATGTGAAATGCAATTCTCGCCGTATTTGCCTATAATTTCTACAATGGCACTTCCTATAATCACTCCATCAGAAATTTTACTCATCTTCTCTGCCTGTTCTGGAGTAGAAATTCCAAAGCCAATTGCACATGGAATATCATTTGCCTCTTTTGCCACTTTAATCATTTCTTCTACTTCACTGCCAATATCTTTGCGAACACCTGTTACACCCATTGAAGAAACACAATACAAAAATCCCTGTGCTTCCCGTGAAATGGTACGTACACGGCTTTTTGATGTTGGAGCAATCATTGATATGAAATCAATCCCATATTTTGAAGAAAAAGGAGTTATTTCCTCTTTTTCTTCGAAAGGAATATCAGGTATAATAACTGCCGACACATCTGCTTCTTTACATTTTCTCATAAACTTATCAGTTCCATAAGTAAATACAGGATTAGCATATGTCATAAAAGCTAATGGAACGCTACATGTTTTCCTAATATTTAAAACCATATCAAAAATTTTATCAGTTGTAGTTCCAACTTTTAATGCACGGTAATTGGCTTCTTCTATTACAGGTCCTTCTGCAACTGGATCAGAAAAAGGTATACCAAGTTCAATTAAATCTGCACCTGCATCAGCCATTTTTATTACCAATTCTTCAGTAGTTTTAAGGTTGGGATCACCTGCTGTAATAAATGGTATAAAAGCTTTTTTGTTTTCAAATGCCTCTTTTATTCTACTCATATATTTGTTCCCCCCTATAACGCGCTATTGCAGCAACATCTTTATCTCCTCTTCCAGAAAGAGAAATGACAATTATTTGATCCTTTTTCATTTTAGGTGCAAGTTTTTTTGCATAAGCTACTGCATGAGAGCTTTCAATTGCTGGAATAATTCCCTCTGTCTTTGAAAGATATTCAAAGGCCTCTACTGCTTCTTCATCTGTAACAGCCACATATTCTGCCCTTCCTATATCTTTTAAATTTGCATGCTCTGGCCCTACTCCAGGATAATCAAGTCCTGCTGATATTGAATACACAGGTGCAATTTGTCCATATTCATCTTGACAAAAATAGGACTTCATTCCATGGAATATACCCAGGGTCCCAACAGTCATGGTAGCTGCATTTTTATCTGTATCCACGCCATGCCCTGCTGCTTCACATCCTATGAGTCTTACTTGTTTATCTTCAATAAAATCATAAAACAATCCTATGGCATTACTGCCCCCTCCAATACATGCCATTAAAACATCTGGCAATCTTCCTTCTTTTTCTAATATCTGTTTTTTAACTTCCCTGCCTATAATACTTTGCATATCTCTTACAATTGTAGGAAAAGGATGAGGTCCCATTACAGAACCTAGGACATAATGAGTATCATCCACTCTCTTTGCCCACTCACGCATTGTTTCATTAACTGCATCTTTTAAAGTTTGAGTCCCACTTGTAACAGTGTGTACTTTTGCTCCTAAAAGCTTCATTCTAAAAACATTTAAGGCCTGTCTTTCTGTATCTTCCTTACCCATAAAAATTTCACATTCCAAACCTAAAAGTGCAGCTGCCGTTGCAGTTGCCACCCCATGTTGTCCTGCTCCTGTTTCTGCAATTACACGGGTTTTTCCCATATATTTTGCAAGTAGAACTTGACCTAATACATTGTTTATTTTATGTGAACCTGTATGGTTTAGATCTTCTCTTTTTAAATAAATTTTTGCTCCACCTAAATCCTTAGTCATTTTTTCTGCATAGTAAAGAAGTGATGGCCTACCTGCATAGTTTTTTAACAGTTCTTCTAACTCTTTAACAAAAACCTTGTCTTCTTTATATTTACTATAGCATTCTTCAAGTTCATTAACTACATTCATAAGTGTTTCTGGAATATACTGTCCCCCATGAACACCGAACCTTCCCTTTGGCATAAAATACCCTCCTTTGTATAAATCAATATAAATATAAAAGTATATTTACTTTTTAAGGCTTTTTTAAATATTTGGTTTAACAAATAAATTTACAACTAAAGCCAGTTTCATTTCCTCCATTTAAACCCAAATATACACCCACATATCCCTCCAAGCAAATGGGCTGTTTGAGAAATATTATCTTCCTGCAAAATACCATTTGCAAGTTCTCTTCCCATATAAATTATCATAACAAGTATAAGAGTTATGGGAATTGTCCCCTTTTGCATGTTTACAAATGAGCTTAGAAGTATAAGCATAAAAACTATACCACTTGCCCCTAAAAGTACAGATCCTTTAAAAAGAAGAATGTTTAACAAACCTGTAACTAATGCAGTAACTGCCATCATTAATAATAGCTTCTTAGAACCATACTTTTCCTCTAACATAGGACCTAAAATTAAAATAATTAAAAAATTATTTATAAAATGCTCCCAGTTTGCATGACCTAAAACATGTCCCAAAAGTCTTATATAAAATAATACGTCTAATAGACTGCTCCTGTAAACAGCAAACAGCTTTAGAGTATTAATATTAGTATACCCCTGTATCATCAATATAGCAAAAGAAATCAAAGTCATTGTAAGAATAACAGGAGAATTATAATTAAAACGTTTAAACATAAGCTACCCCCAGCTTACATATGTTGCACTATTTTTGAAAATTTGCTTTTTGATATTCTTTTTCAATTATATCTTTAATTTCAGCAACTGCTTCTTCTAGTTTATCATTTATTACAATATATTGATAGTTCTTAGACATTTCTTCTTCATATTCATACCTTGCAAGTCTTGTTTCAATTCTTGTCTCACCTCGTGCTTTAAGTCTCTCAATAAGCTGTTCTTTAGAAGCAGGTTTTATAAAAATGGTTACAACTTTTTCAAGGCTTTTAACTAAAACCTGGGTTCCATCTACATCAATATCTTTTATTAGGACTTTTCCACTTTTAAGCTTCTCTTCAACTATTTTTTTAGGAGTTCCATAATAAAACCCATGAACTATTTGATACTCTAATAGTTCTCCATCTTTTATCATTTTCTCAAACTCTTCTTTTGTTACAAAAGCATAGGGTTTTCCAGGTTCTTCACCTGCTCTCATTTCCCTTGTAGTCATAGTAGGCATTAGTTCAATATTGCTATTTTCTTCTAAAACCTTGTTGATAACAGTATTCTTACCCACCCCAGAACTTCCAGATAAAATAACAAGCATTTAAAACACATCCTTATATCTTATTTAAATTTTTATAAAATTATATTGCTTTATTTATTCTAAACCCCCATGTTGGCTCTTTGAACTTTTTCTTTAAATGATTTTCTTAATTTTAAAATATGTTTAACTATTACTATCCCAGTTGCTGTCAAAGGCACACCTATTATCATCCCAATAATTCCAAAGGCCTTTCCAAACAATAAAACTGAAAACATAACTACAAGGGGATGAAGCCCTACACTTCTAGACATAACCTGAGGAGAAATAAAAATAGCTTCTAACTGTTGTACAATAACTATCATTATAGCTACCCACAAAGCCCTTATAGGATTATCCATAATAGCAAGCACTACTGGCAATACTCCTCCTATCCATGGTCCAAAATAAGGAATGATATTGGTAATCCCTGCCACAAGTCCAACTGTAAGGGAATGGGGAACCCCTATTATTCTGCATCCCACTCCTGTAAGTATACCAACAAAAACAGCTATTACAAGCTGCCCCCTTATAAAACCACCTAATACCACATCTATTTCACCCGCAACTACCTTTAGACTTTCTCTTCTTCTATCGTTTATTAATTTCATAAATGAATTTATTATAATATCTTTATCCTTAAGATAATAAAAAGCAATAATAGGTGTTAACACTATGTCTAAAAGAGTACCTGTACCCTCCACTATTAAATTTGAAAGCTCACTAAAAGAACTGCTTATAATTCCAGCTATTTTCTTTAACTCACTATCTATGTTTATATAATCCCGTACTACTTTTGGCAATATATGCAAATCTCCAGTTCTAAAATCATCTATAATTTTATTTGCAAAACTTAAAATTTTAGGAATTTCTTCACTAACAAATATAGATATATCTTTTGCAAATCGAGGTATAATTATTGCAAAGACAGATATAAGGAGAATAGAAATTGATAAAAAAACAATTAGTATGGAAAAAACCCTTTTTATTTTTCTCTTTTCAATAAAACTAACTATAGGATTTAAAATATATGCAAGAACCAAAGCATAAATAAAAGGCCTTACTACACTCATAAAGCTCTGGCCAAGTATTATAATAACCACTAATGCACATAGAAGTAAACCAATGTCCATTAAAATATATCTCTTGCTTTTTAGTTGATTAATCATTTGTACTCCTTTTATTCTTTGACTTGTGATAAGTAATTTTAGTGTTTGACCTAATTATACATTAAATACAATTTAATTTCATTATACTGATTTTTAAAATAGATATCAAGATAAAAGTTGGTGTTTGGTATATTGCACGCCATCCTAAAAAACAAGTTAGAAATTCTAACTTGTTTTTTTAATATTTGTCTGATATTTTTTACTTAACTGCTTTATTTAATGCCTGGTCAAGGTCATAAATAAGGTCTTCTGGGTCTTCAATACCAATAGAAAGCCTTATTTGATCCAAAGTAACCCCTGCAGCCTTTTGGTCTTCCTCTGAAAGCTGTCCGTGAGTTGTAGTTGCAGGATGAATTACAAGTGATTTTGCATCTGCCACATTTGCCAAAAGGGAGAAAATTTCTAAACTGTCTATAAACTTCTTAGCAGACTCTACCCCACCTTTAATGCCAAAGGTGAATATGGAACCTGGTCCCTTTGGAAAATATT
>DUVG01000234.1 GCA_012841175.1 Clostridium sp. | reverse complement strand
GGTATAACCGCAAAAGGAGGCACAGTGCGCTGGATTATAAAACCCCACAGCAGGTTGAAGATGAGGTTCTTGCAGCTTAGTAATTTTTAATTAATGTTGCACAGTGAGTAAATGTTCAACTTTTTGTATCCAAAGTATTGACATAGGTCCACAGACGGGCAGGAAGAGCTGTTAGTCTATTATCTAACAACTGCAGTTGCAGGACATATTGGTGCAATATATGATTATAATGATGAGACTGATGAATGTTATCTAAAGTTTACAGGATATCCTTGGCTATCATTTTATGAAAATGGAACCTTAGAAGAAGGATGGTCTCACAACCAGGGATATGCAGGAGATTTTTGGCCATATACTTTACATGGTTTGGGGTCATGAAGGCTCAGGGCATTTCTAATGGATATATTGGTGGGTCTGTTATCATACAAACATTTTTACTCGTTGCATTTGGAATTATCGTAGGCTTAGTCCTCACTACATTAACAGGTATATTTTTATCTAATGTGATTCCATTTGCGGTCAATATTATGTTTTATTTAGTAATCACGGCTGCCTTTTTCGTATTTGCACTTTTTGGAGGATTATTCTCAGTGAGTGCGGTGTTAAAAATCGATCCATTAAAGGCTATAGGAGACCAACTATGAAACAATTGATAAATATGATTGGTGTTACAAAAGACTTTTTACAAGGCGATAATGTCATAAATGCCCTTAAGGAAACAACTTTTACTGCTTATGAAGGAGAATTAATTGGTATAGTGGGGCCATCTGGTTCTGGTAAATCCACATTTTTGACCATATTAGGTGGATTACAAAAACCTACAACGGGAAAGGTTTTACTAAATGGTAAGCCCTTTAGCGAGTTAGATATTAAGGAAAAATCAAAAATTCGTTTAGAGAAAATTGGCTTCATCCTGCAAGCCTCTAATTTGATTCCTTTTTTGACCATAAAAGAGCAAATGATTCTATATAATAAAATAACTAAAACAAAAGTGAATCAGCCCTGGATGAATGAACTATTCTTAAAGCTAGATGTGGAAAAACTAAAGGATAAATACCCTAATGAATTATCGGGTGGAGAAAGACAACCTACAGCGATTGCCAAAGCATTATATCATCAACCTTCTGTAATCTTTGCGGATGAACCAACAGCAAGCTTAGATACCAATAGAGCATATGAGGTCGTTAAGCTATTAGCAAAGGAAACTAAAGAACAAAAGAAGGCAACTATCATGGTTACTCATGATGAAAGAATGCTAGAGTTTTGTGATAAAGTATATATTATAGTTGATGGTGTATTAAATCAAAGAACCAATAATGAATGATAAGATAAGGAGGCTTCATATGAAAATAGAAATAGTATATGCATCTATGACAAAGCATACCAGGAAATTAGCAGAGGCTCTTGCTTCATACCTTGGTATTATCGCACAGGATGTTAAGAGCAATCCAGTATTAGATCAGTGTGACCTATTGCTTTTAGGATCCGGAGTATATGGAGGTAAATTAGCACCAGAGATCGAGGAATTTGCTAACAAATTGTCACAAGCTAATGTTAAGAAGGTTATTCTATTCACGACAAGCTGTGCAGGTAAAGACATAACTATGAAGCTGCAGGATGTACTTAAGGAAAAAGGCATTCTTGTTTATGATAAGGCTTACACCTGTCCAGGACAGTTCCTTATTTTCAAAATAAAACGCCCGAATAAAAATGATGTGACAAGCTTCATCCAATTTGCAAAGCAGGCAATAGAGTCGTTAAAGTAGTTAGTCTATTTCCAATATATCAAGTGTATTTGCTATTTATTTTCTCCATATCAAAAAAATAAGGCTATGATAAAGTGCAATACTAGTTGCAAATTATCATAGCCTTTGTTATTGTTTTGTTGGTTCTTTCCTTTAGTATCTTTGTCGTGATTACACTATAGCAGAAATCTTCAAATGATATGTTTATGGTTTTGTCTGGTAACTTAACAATAAATCATATATTATGCTACTGTTTTTTATAAATAAATAGATAAAAGTTAAATTAGATACCACGTAGAGGAATACACATACCTAGGCTAGCCATCGCGCTAGCGATTTGGTACAATTAAACCATCAAATTCAGTTTGAATACTAACCTAAGGTCGAAGGTATTGATTTTCTCAATGGAATAAGCAGGTATGGAGTTCCTATAACAGAAAGTGCACTTATATTTGGAGCTGCTATATAATTAGGCCATATCAAGACAGTCAGTGAGTTTGTGGATTCAAAGGTATTTAGAAATAAGGGAGATGGGTGTAAAATGAAATATACTTGTATAGTGGTTATTTATAATTTGGCGTGTGAAAACTCAATTACATTAAAATCATTAAAAAATATAGGAATTGATAATATTATCGTTTGTGATAATAGCGTTAAATCCCAAATTAAAAATAGTAATATAATGTTTTGTAATAAACAATCGATAAAATATCTAGATATGGAAGGGAATTCAGGTTTAAGTAAAGCATATAACCGAGCATTAAAGGAAATTGATGCAGATAGCTGGGTAGTTATTTTTGATCAAGATACAAAAATTATCGAAGAATACTTTGATAAGCTTAGTGAATCAATATGCAAATATCCTGAAGTATATATGCATGTGCCTATAGTAAAGTCTAAAAATATGCAAATGTCTCCAAGTATATCTAAGGGCTATAATGTAAAAAAGATCAATCATAGTACTTCGGGTGTTTATAAAGATATTACTGCAATCAACTCTGGAATGGCAGTTAAAGGAGAAGTTTTTGAAAAAACAGGAATTTACAATGAAAACATATTTTTAGATTATTTAGATCATTATTTTGTAAGAGAGTATAAAAATATATACAAGAAAATTGCTGTATTTGACTGTGTAATTATCCAGGACTATTCAGATGAGGACCATACTAATTACAGTAGAGATCTGAACAGATTTGAGATTTATTCGAAGGATTTTTATGAGTATTGTAAAGATAGTATTAAGGGAAGAGTCTTTTATATAATAAAAATTTTGTATAGATCAGTAAAACTTTCAATTTTGCATAAAAACATAGCGTTTATTAAAATAGCAATTAAAAGCAGAAAAAAATAAATTTATCAGTAGCATTAGCAACATATAATGGTGAGCTATACTTAAAATAGCAAATTGAAAGTATCATAGGACAAATAGAAGAAGATGATGAACTTATAATAAGTGATGATGGCTCTACAGATAGCGTTCCTGATAGGAGAACATAAAATGGGAAATATAATAAATATCACAAAGAAATTTATATTGTTTTTGATTAATTTACTGGTACTAATAATATCATTAATGATTCCAAAATCAGATAAAATAGCAATTGTAGGCGGATGGTATGGAAAGAGATTTGCAGACAACTCAAAGCATTTCTATTTGTACTTGAATGCTAACTTAAATAAGCTAGGTTTTGAAAAAGTTATTTGGATTACAAGATTAAAGGAAATAAGAGATCAACTAAGGCACCAAGGTTATAAGGTGTATTATGTATGGAGCATATTTTCAATTTGGTATCATTTAAGAGCAAAATATCATTTAATTGATCAGGCGCCAATAGATATAAATTCGTTTTTCTCGGTGAGAAGTATTAGAATAAACTTATGGCATGGATTTCCTTTAAAAAAAATAGGATGTTATATAGGAGATAATAAATCTACAAAAAAAACTGAAATACAAAATTTAATTGATAAATGGACAGTTAGAGGGTGTTGGTCTGACCAATTCATACTTGCTACGTCAGAATTTTCAGCTGATATTTTAGGGAAAGCATTTGGAGTAGATGAGAAAAAGATTATTATTTCTGGATACCCGAGAAATTATGAATCAATTAGTGATAATTCGATCAAATATGTTCATAAAAATGAAAAAAATAGTTATGAGGAAATTAAAGAAAACATAAGAGAGGGTTACAAAATCATTGGTTATTTTCCAACCTTCAGAGATAAAAGGGAAACTTTGATATTTGGAACCCAAAATATAGAGGAAATAAATCAATTCTTAGATTATTGCGAGAGTATAAAGATTAAGTTAATAGGGAAGTTTCATTTTGTCGGTAAAAACGACAAATTTGGAATGGTAAAAAGTCATAAAACCTTTATAAATTTACCCTCAGAAGCTGATGTGTATACATTTTTGGATCAACTAGATATATTAATTACGGATTATTCATCAATATATTTTGATTTTTTGCATTGGAATCGCCCAATCCTATTTTTTCCTTATGATTTAGAATATTATAGAGATGAAGACAGAGGCTTAATATTTGATTACGAGGAATTTACACCTGGACCTAAAGTTTATAGTATAGGAGAACTACAGACATTTTTTTTACAAAGTATTGAAGATATTGACCATAGATATAGAGAGGAATACAGCGATAAAGCAGAGCTTTTGAAGGAAAAAATCTTTGGGGATTACAAAAAAATGGGGATAGAACACTTGATAGATAAAATAAGAAACATTGGTCTAGAGGAGGAGAAACCATTGAGATAAGTAATAACCTATGGAACATTTGATTTACTGCACTACGGACATATTAACATACTTAAACGAGCTAAGGAACAAGGTGATTATTTAAATGGAAAAATCATAAAAAGTGACAATTAAAATCCACATTTGTAAAGCTTGTACAAGCTTATAGAAAGGATAGGGTCAGGAATACTTGTATGTAAGAAAAATTTACATGATTAAAAAAATACGTTATGTTGATATATAAGATTGCACTTAAAATTACATCATTTGTGAATGGAGAAGAGAGCATGAGAATTTCGCGTAGTATTAAAGAATTTCGGATGAATAGCGTATTTGTCAGAATTTTTATATATATTATTATACTGGTTCTTGGCTCAGTTGGAATAGTATCTTTTTTTTCTTACCGGAAATCCTCTGGTATGCTGATTAAAGAGGTACAGGTCAATAATATGCTGATTCTGGAGCAGGCACAAAGAGGTATAGATCAGAAAATTAATTCAATTCAGTCGGATTTGATGCAGATGGCTTTGGCGCGTAATCTGAACAAGGCACTTTATTTGTCACTGGAGCAAAGCTACCGGGAGATAGAATTAATACAGGATTCCATTGCTTATCTAAGCGCATTTAAAGTTAATAATGATGACATTGAAGACATATGGTATTACCAAAAAAAAGCTGACATCGTATTGGGAACAGGGGGAAAGTATCAAAAATCCCTTTTCCTATCGGATGTATGTGTCTATACAGGTGACATGGACTGGGGCAATATATTCAGCCAGAGTGGATTTCGGGTCTTGGGAAAGCAATCCATTAACCATGGAATATATGATGTTCCTGTTATAGTTTTCTCAGAGTCATTACCTTTTATCGATAAGAATCCCAAGGGGATGATTATCCTTAATCTCAGTGAGTCCTTGTCACGTCAAGTTATACCTGTAAGTGGGATTAAATGTTTCGATGATGTATTAGAAACATTGACTAGCAATGAGGATATAAAGAGTATATCCTTGGTAGAAACGAGGCTATATCGTAAGAAATCAAAAAGGTATTCGACTCAGTATGCATCATCTGTAGATAAGGCTGTACAGCTTGGAAGATCATTGTTTAAACCTTACTATGTCAGAGAATACATATATGCAATAGCATTCTCTTC
>DUVG01000233.1 GCA_012841175.1 Clostridium sp. | reverse complement strand
GTTCTTATAGGTAACTTACTATAAGGTCTCCCACTTCTTTAGTTCCATAACCCATTTTACCTGCACCTAAGTTTTTAATATCATTTTTAACAGCCTTTTTAATTGCATTTTCAATATCTTCTGCTGCCTTAACTTCTCCTAATTGCTCAAGCATCATCTGTCCTGCCGCTATTGCTGCAAGAGGATTTATAACATTTTTGCCTGTATATTTAGGTGCTGATCCTCCTATAGGTTCATACATTGATACTCCTTGAGGATTTATGTTTCCACCAGCAGCTATTCCCATTCCACCTTGAATCACTGCTCCAAGGTCAGTTATAATATCTCCAAACATATTATCTGTCACAATAACATCAAAGAATTCTGGATTCTTAACCATCCACATACATGTAGCATCAACATGACAGTAATCTGTTTCTATATCAGGATACTCTTTTGCCACTTCATAAAAAGTTCTTTCCCATAAATCAAAAGCAAATGTTAAAACATTAGTTTTTCCACAAAGAGTTACTTTCTTACCCTTGTTTCTCTTTTTTGCATACTCAAATGCAAATCTAATACATCTTTCAACACCTTTACGAGTGTTTATTGATTCTTGAATTGCAATCTCATCAGGAGTACCTTTCTTTAAGAACCCTCCTCCTCCTGCATATAGACCTTCTGTATTCTCTCTTACAACAACAAAGTCGATATCCTCAGCCCCTTTATCTTTTAAAGGAGTATCCACTCCATCATAAAGAATAACTGGTCTTAAGTTGATATACTGATCAAGTTCAAAACGAAGTCTTAATAGTATACCTTTTTCCAAAATACCAGGAGCAACATCAGGATGTCCTATTGCACCAAGTAAAACAGCATCTCTTGTTCTTATCTTTTCTATATCATTATCAGTTAATACTTCTCCTGTTTTTAAATACCTTTCTCCGCCTAGGTCGTAATGCTCTAAATCCATATCAAAATTATGTTTTTTGCTAACGGCTTTTAAAACTTTAACACTTTCTTCAACAACTTCTGGTCCTGTTCCGTCACCAGGTATAACTCCTATATTATACTTTTTCATATTTAAAATCCTCCTTTTATAATTTCATGTGTTTAAGTAAACTTTCTCTCTAAATATTATAACACTGATTATAACATTTCAATTTAAAGAAAATATTTTCAATGGTTATATTTTTGCATTATAGATATTAATTATAAATCTTATGTCTAATTTATTCTACCTGATATTTACCTTAATTATGCTGGCTTTTTAACGTTTTTTGATTTATTTTAAGCTGATTTCTTTCTTTTAAAAATTTTTTCCATTCTTTGATCATGTATTCTGTTTTTATCAGAATTCAACAGGCTGATTATTAAATTCAGCATTAATAAGTTCTACACCTAGATTGTCTGTAGCTGTAACTTTTATTGTTACCGTAGTTCCAATATATAAAAAAGTTGCACTTGTTTAAAGTGCAACTTTTGGTTTTTTATAATCCTGGTTCTAATGTGGGTTCCGGTGTTGGATCTTCTGTTGGCTCTGGCGTCGGTGTCTCTTCTGGTTCCGGTGTTGGATCTTCTGTTGGCTCTGGCGTCGGCAATTTAAATCCTTTTGAACCTATTGTAAGGTCTAGTAGTTCAGGACTAAAACCTTCACTAGAAATTTCTAGCTCAGCTAAAATCCTTATATATCTTCCGTTGTTAATATTAAATGTACTATAATTTGATACTCTTAAAGGCTTAGAATAATTTTTTCCATCATTACTAGTTGATACTTTTACGCTTACTTTGTCATCACTATATATTTTATCATTCCAATAAATACTTCCCCATACGGTATTTGATCTTTTGCTATCAAATACAACACTCCATGTTCCATATGCTACATATTCACTAACTGGAAGTGATAAATCGTCTATTTCTATAACAATTTTGTTGTTATTTCTATCAATGTACTCAAGTGTTGTATCTTTTAGAATAAGCTTTTTACCATGTACAAGATTTTCAAAATAAATTGACAACGATATATCCTCTTCTTCTTGCATTTTAATTCTGTCATACCTCCACTCATATGTACAACTTCCATCTTCATTTTCAACTATATTAGTAGGTTCAGGTAATCTTTCTAAGTTTACTATATTATCTTTAAATACAGTCGTCTTTAAAACAACATTTCTTCCAGATGCGTTGAATATTTGTTGTGCCATATATTCCATCATATCCCCTAATTCTTCTGATGAAGGACTGAACCTGTATATTCCACTTGTAATATCAGAAATCTCCTTTAAAAGTGCTTCATTAGCTCCTGATCCCAGTCCAACTGAATGTATTATTATATTTTTCTCTTTGGCTATTTCTGCTTGTACTACTGCAGGACCTTTACTGGCATTCCCATCGGATAATAATATAATTGCTTTATCTCTTCCATATATACTCTCATTATTAAAAATTTCTATTGCTTTTTCCAAACCTATACCAATATTTGTTCCTCCACTCGGTCCAGACAAATTATTTATTACATTTTGTAATAAATCTTTATCACTTTCTAAGCTATTATTAATCTGTACACCACTGTTAAAAGTCACTATTGCAACTCTATCCTCTTCTGTCACAAAATTAAGTATATTTCTACAAGCTTCTAAAGAAGCAAGCCATTTACTTCCTCTCATACTGCTAGAACGGTCAATTACAAGTATAAGATCAATAGGTGTTCTCTCTGGCATATCAGGTTTTCCATGTCCAAAAAGGTTAAAAGATATCTCAACTGAATCTTCTCCTGGCATTAACACAGATTTATTTACTTTCTGAGTAACTTCAATATGTATAGGTTCTCCATCTTTTCCATAGGTCATTTCTGTAGTTCTATAATCTCTTTCAATAGTTTCTACATCTTGTTTTTTAAGCACCAAGCTATCCTCAATTTCAGTGCTTACATTATAAAGTTCACCTTCCTCAAAATCTTCAGTTGTAGTATATGTACGGTATACTACTGGCATTTTAGTAGGTGTGGTAGTTCTTCTTGGTGTACTTTTACTTTCTGTTGGTGTTGGTGTTGGAGTTGGTTCCTCTGTCCCTTCAGGGGTTTCAGGCGGAACTAACGGTGGTTCCTCTTCTGGCATCTCAATATATTTAAGTACAACATTTAACATTTGGACTGCTTCTGCTCTTGTTATCAATTCAAATGGTTTAAATGTTCCATCAGGATAACCTCGGACTATTTCATGAGATGCAAGGTTTTTTATACTCTGATATGAATACTTAGGAAATGTATCTTCATCTTTAAGCTTTACTTCATCTGCACCTTCAAAAAAATCCACTTTAAAAAGCCTTGATACAAGCACAGCTGCATCCTGCCTTTGCATATTTTCCATTGGTTTAAATGTCCCATCTTCATAGCCTGCTATTAAGCCTTCACTTGCCGCATAAGATACGGCATTATAAAACCAATCACTTTTATTTACATCTGTAAAACTATTTCCTTCTACCTGTTTTTCTTCTCTAAATATGTTTACAACCATAGCTGTAAACTCTGCTCTAGTCAAAAGTCTGTCTGGTCTAAATGTTCCATCTTCATAGCCAATGACCCAGTTGTTTTTTATAAATTTTTCAATAATTTCTCTGCCCCAATGACTTTTGATGTCCGGAAAAGTTTCTTTTTTTTCTGTCATTTCCATGGAAAACAGTGCGCCTGTTAATAAAATACAAATAATAAGTGTGTAGGATATAATCCTTTTTAATGTTTTCATAAAAAATCTCCCCCTAAAAAAATAAAGTTTTGTTTGTATATATTTGTATATTTTTATATGTATATGTTTGTTTTATACAAACACTACCAAATAGAATTATAACACAAAATATGAAAAGAAAAAAAGTTTTTTTATATTTTTTCATATACCCATTATCAATACAATTCTAAAATTTTTGATTTAAAAACAGAAAAAATTATAGAAAACCTTTTCTATATTGAAGGGGAGTTTTTTTTGTATACTTTTTGAATATATCATTAAACCTCTGCTGATTAGAAAAACCAACACTTAAAGCAATATCACTTATTTTAGCATCTGTTTCTTTTAATAATTCTTTTGCTCTTTCTACCCTGACTGTTAAAAGGTAGTTAATAGGGCTTACTCCCATCTCTTCTTTAAAGGCCCTGGTAAAATAACTTGAACTTAAAAACACATATTTAGAAATGTCCGTCAGTGAAATATCTCTTTCATAATTATTATTTATATAATTAACTGACGCTTGTATAAGTTCTTTTAATTTAGGACTTTTATTTTTTATACTGTTTTCCCATTCCATTTTTAGTGCTCTTGATATTAAAACAAATAATTCTAAAACAAGTAGATAATTCAAAAATTCGCTTCCAATTTCAGGATTTTCACGTTCTTTTAGTATTCTATCTAGTAGATTAATTATTTCATTTTTATGACTAACTTTTAAAGATATAAAAGCTCCCCATTCTTTTTTATTTACAAAGTTTAGGAAATCTTCCAGGGAAACCTCAGAAAATTGATTATCAAATTTATTTTCAAATTTATTTTCAAAT
>DUVG01000232.1 GCA_012841175.1 Clostridium sp. | reverse complement strand
TATGAGTTCACTGTCAAAGGATAAAATACCTGACCACTCCAGCTTAATTATTCCGGAAGACTGCCAGGAAGCTTTTAAATCTTTAGGAGTCAATAACTTTGTATATACTCCCTTTTCAACCTCTTCCCTAGGGTAAGGTCTTGAAAATACATTTTCACTAATTGCCGTCTTAACCCTATAAAAATATTCTGTATCAGAGCTAAGGTTTGTGTCACTGTAACTGCTAAAACCAGTGTCTAATATATCTACTATTTGCCAGTCCCCATCTTTGCCCCTCTTTCTTTCTATGGCGGTGCTGTGATTTGAGTAGTCGGCATATGTCCAGGACAGGTCAATTTGTTTTGAAGATACAGGGGTTGCATTGAGAGCAGCAGGAGGTTCTATTAAAAGGGATGCAGATGCTGCCACCTCATTGGTATAAGAACGGGCTTTGCCAAAGGGGTTAAAGGCAGTGATCCTGTATATGTAGTTAGAACTAGAGGTTACAGTGCTGTCTGTATAATAATTGGTATTTGCAGGTACAGTTGCTATTTCAACAAAGCTCCCATTGCCTGTCTTTCTTTCAATAATAAAGCCTGATTCATTATTTAAGTTATCATACCAGTTTAAAGTAAAGCTTGTAGGAGATGTTATATCAATGGTAAGGTACTTAGGTGAATCAGGTACATCAGCAGATATTTTGTAATCCCCTGTTGAATTTGCATTTCCACTGCTATCTTTGGCAACAATTCTATAATAATAGGTTTTGCCTGTTTCAATATTGTCTGTGTCAGAATAGGAGGTTATATTGCTGTCCACTTGAGCTATAGTTTTATAAGAGGAACTACTGGAATCTTTTCGTTGTATCAGTATGGTAAAATTGCCTACAGGAGGATTAGTCCAACTAAGATCAATCCTTCCGGGACTTACAGGCACACACTGTAATTTTGAAGGAGAAGTAATGTTGGTAATTGGCTTAGAAATATTACTAACCCCTGTATAATTTTCAGTATCTATTTTAAGTCTGTATCGGTATATGCCATTATCCGAAAGCCTGTCTTTTATTGATGTACTGTCTTCTTTTAATTTTGCATCCACAACTTCCCAGTTTCCCCAGGACTCATCCCCATATTTGCTTCTTTCTAATTTAAACTGCTGTATTTGAGGGTGTTTTTCCCAGGAAATTAATGAATAGCCTTTGTCTAGCTTTGCAGTTATATAAGGTAGCTTTATTGGAGTTATTTCAAAGTTTGATGAAGCCTTTCTTCCGCTAATGTCTATGGATTCCTGATCTTCAACAATAATTGCCGAAGAAGTAACAGTATATTTATTTGTTGTCTCAGGTGCTATGGAAGGGTCAAAAAAACTTATGGAAGTTCCATCATCATCTAAATGAGCTATTTCCTCTCCAGTTTCATTGTATATTGTAGTAGTTTTAGTAGCAAGAGAGTTGTTTATCCACTTTAAATTTATTATTTTGTTATTTAAATCCAAGTTCCATGATACAATGGAAGGTGGTCGCATTTCTTCAGTTGTAGCAATATCTGTTTCAGACTTTATAATTTCCTCTTCCTCTGAAGAGATTTTTATTGCCTCTACTTTATATTCGTATTGAGTTTTTGGCAAAAGTTCAGTGTCATCAAAATTTAAATAGTCTTTTTCTCTATCCACATTGATAATTGAAAGCAATACATAATTCTCATCATTATCATCATCATCTATGTATTCCTTTCGGTATATTTTGTAATATGATGCATTTGCTACTGAATCCCAGCTAAGATTAATTTGAGTATCAGAGTGCAGGGCAGCAGGCTTTGCCCTTAAACCCAAAGAAGCATAGGCATTAGATACAGCAAAAATACATATAAATAAAATAATTACGGCAAGTATTTTTTTTCTCATAAGTACCCTCCATTAATAAAAGACCTCTATTCTTTTATCGATATATTTAGGTAAAAAAATAAGTGTTTATTTTGAGGGGGATCATATAAACACTAACCTATAAAAATTAGTTTTTAGAATATTTTTCCTAACTATTGATTTTTTTATTTTCACATGTTAAAATATCTATGTTTCTTTAATAAGAAGCAATAAAGTTATGCGCCCGTGGCCAAGTGGATAAGGCACAGGTTTCCTAAACCTGCATTCGGACGTTCGAATCGTCTCGGGCGTACCAAGACCTCCATTATTAAAAGGAGGTTTTTGTTTTTTTATACCGTCTAAAAGCAGCCCCAATACCCTTTTGTGGAGAAATGATAAAGGCAAAAAGAAACATAATGCCAGAAACAGTTGCCATAGAACCGGAAATTGAAACATCCAAAAGTTGTGCGGCCCGGTAACCTAAAACACCTGCTAATATACCCAGTATGGCACTTAAAGGTATCATGATTTTTAATTTATCTGTTAAAAGATATGCGGTTAATGGAGGAACAACCATAAGTGCCACTACAAGTATTGAACCTACTGTATCAAATGCGCCAATTGCAGTTATAGAAACAATTGCCATAAGTCCATAGTGAATGGCGCTAGGAGTAATTCCTAATACAAATGCAAGGGACGGGTCAAAGGTGGCTATTTTTAATTCTTTATAAAAGAGGGAAATAAACACTATGTTAACAAGAAGTATTGTTGCCATAATATAAAGGGATTTTGGCCCTAAGTCAATGTTTCCTATATAAAATCTTCTAAAGGGGGCAAAGGCAATTTCACCTAATAAAACCGCATCTGTATCAATATGAACATTTCGTGCATACTTTGAAATGATAATCACACCAATACTAAAAAGTGAAGTAAAAACAAGACCTATGGCCGAATCTTCAGAAACCAAGTTTGTATTTTTTAATATTTCAACTAAAACAACTGTCAGCAAACCTGTGAGGGTAGCTGCTATAATAAGCAGTGGAGAGTGAATATTTTTGGTATACAAAAAAGCAATTGCAATACCTACTAAAATTGAATGACTTATAGCATCACTCATCATGGCCATTTTTCTGAGCACCAAAAAAGTACCAGCTAATGTGCAGGCAAGGCTGGTAAGAATAGCTATTAATTGAATTTCAAACTGTGGACTAATCATAAAAATCACCTTCTAGCTGTAGTTTCCTTACTTTTTTAACTCCTTTTAGTGTAAGTTTCCATTTGTCACTATGTTCTTGCAATAAATTTGAATTTTCCATTTGTTTTAAAATTTTAATAAGTTTTTTTGAAGAATTACATGGGTTTTTTTTCATAAGTTCTGTTAAACCTACAGAGTCTTTGCTGTTGCATAAATGATAAATATAAGTTAGAAGGATGTTTTGTGTAATTTTTAAATTGTTTTTATAAGTGCAAAATAGTTTATTTATTATACCTCTTTTAGGGGCAAAGAAAAGAGAAAGAGTAAATATTAAAAAACTTACAAGGACAATTATTGGACCTGTGGGCATATTAGATGTTTTGCTACTTATTAATGTCCCTGTTACACTGGACATTGCCCCTAAAAAGCCTGCAAGTATAATCATTATTTCCAATCTATTAGTCCACTGTCTGCTTGCAGAAGCAGGTGCAATGAGCATGGCACTCATTAATACCACCCCCACCGTTTGAAGTCCTACAACTATTGCCACAACAATAAGACATGTGAGGAGAATGTCTATTTTTTTCATAGGAAGACCTATGCTGTCTCCAAACTCAGGATTGAATATAAGTAGTTTAAACTCCTTCCAAAAAACAAAAGTTATAATAAGGGCTATACCACTTAAAATACCCATTGTAGAAATGTCTTCTTTAAGGAGTGTTGCAGCCTGACCAAATAAAAATTTATTAAGTCCTGCTTGCCTTGAGTCAGGTATTTTTTGCACAACACTTAACATTACCAGTCCAAGCCCAAAGAAAACAGATAATATAATTCCAAGAGCACCATCGTACTTTATTTTAGTAAACCGGACAATGGACATCATGCATATAGAGGAAATCCATCCGGCAATTAGAGCACCTGATAAAAGTATAATTGGAGAGGAGCTTTTAGTAATTAAAAATGCAATGGCTATACCAGGAAGAGCAGAATGTGAAATAGCGTCTCCTAATAGGCTTTGTTTTCTTAAAAGTGCAAATGACCCTAAGATGCCAGAGGTGATTCCTAATATTCCAGAGCCTAGTAAAACAGTTCTTAATGTATGGTCTTGAAATATCGACAATAAGTATTCAATCATATTTTTTCTCCCCTTAAAATGGAGCTTTTATAAATACTTCGATCTTTTTTTACTACAAAACTTTGGTAAGGTGCTTGAGAAGAACTGTAAGTTTTAGCTAGGTTTTCTCCTGTAAATACTTCTTTGCAGGGGCCTATTGCAATACACTTTACATTTAACATCATAATCCAGTCAAAATATTCAAGAACCGTTTCTAAATTATGATGAACTGCTATAATTGTTTTTCCTTTATTTTTTAAATCTTTAATAAGATTCATTATTACTTTTTCAGTAAGTGCGTCTACGCCCTGAAATGGTTCATCCATTAGATAAAGATCAGCATCCTGTACCAAAGCCCTTGCTAGAAAAGTACGCTGCTGCTGTCCACCGGATAATTTGTTTATTTGCCGGTTGCAATATTCTTTCATGCCAAGTTTTTCTAGTGCATCTAGGGCAAGTTGTTTTTCTTTTTTCCCAGGTCTTTTAATCCAGCCTATATTGCCATAAAGACCCATCATAACCACATCAAGTACTGTTGTAGGAAAATCCCAATCCACACTTTCTTTTTGGGGAACATATGCAATTTTTTTACGTATACTTTTATAGGGTTTTCCATATATTTTTGTACTTCCAGCTACAGGTTTTACAAGACCTAGTATAGACTTTATAAAAGTACTTTTACCAGCACCATTAGGGCCTATAATTCCCATTATAATTCCTTCAGGCACATCTACATTTATATCCCACAATACAGGGTTATTGTTGTAAGCTGTTGTTAGTGCATTTACTTCTAATGCTTTTTTACACATAATTATTACCTCTTTTATGTTATTATAAATTGGTATAACCTATTATTTTAGCGAATTTACAATGGTATCAACATTATGTTTTACCATTCCTATATACGTTCCTTCTGCTTCATCAGGGTCTCCTAGGGAATCAGAAAAGAGTTTGCCACCTATTTTCACATTGAATCCTCTTGATAAAACAGCTTCCTGCAGCGCTTCAATATGCCGGGTTTGAACTGATGTTTCAATAAATATTGCAGGTACTTTGTGTTGGGCTATAAACTCTGCTAAGTTTTTTACATCTAAAATACCAGCTTCTGTTTCGGTACTAATTCCTTGAAGACCAAGAACTGTAAAATCATATGCTTTGCCAAAGTAAGCAAAGGCATCATGGGCTGTTATTAAAATTCTTTGATTTTGTGGAACTTCCGAAAGTCTACTATTTATATATTCCTGTAGGGTATTAAGTTCTTCTAAGTAGCTATTAGCATTTTTAGTGTAAATCTCCCCATTTGAAGGGTCTAAAGCCACCAACTTATCTTTAACAAACTCAACAACTTCTTTCCACAGCTGAACATCAGACCATATATGAGGATCAAAAGCTTTCCCATTACTTTCTTCTGCAGCAAGTAATTTTGAAGTGCTTATAGCATCAGTAACTGCATATGTTGGAATATTTTGACTGGACATTTCTCTAAATAAATCAGACATTTTACCTTCTAAATGAAGCCCATTATAAAAAACCACATTTGCCTCTTGAAGTTTTTTAACATCCCTTTCAGTGGGCTGGTAAAGATGCGGATCTACACCAGGTCCCATTAAACCATCTACTTTTAAAACATCTTTTCCTAAAATGTTAACTAAATCTGTAATCATTGTCGTAGTTGTTACAACTCTCAAATTTCCATTACGCTGGCAAGGGTTATAGCTATTTGTATTGTTAGAATAAATATACCAGATAAAAGAACTAATAATTAAAACAAAAGTTAAAACTATACATAAGAGAGTGTTTCTCATTTGTCTATCCCCCTTTTGTAAATGAAAAAGTACATTAGTTATATGAAAATAAGTTCACAAAACTAAATTTTTAGTCTATTATATGCATTCTACAGATAGGGGGTTACTTTTAAACATTTTGTAAAAGTAAAGTTTTTATTGAAAACATAATGTATGTATAGTATAATTACATGACAGTACATGACAATTTTTAAAAATAGATTTTATTAGTGGAGGTGGTAGAAATGGATCCTGGGCCCAATCATAGGGAAAATATTTTTAAGGTATTATGGCAAAAAAGGAGCGTTCTACCACTTTGTTTATATATAAGTGTTGACCTTCCTTAATTTATTTGTGCATGGTATTTTCAATATTAAAGCATAATACTACTGATTGATAATTCCAGTTAAGTTATTATATTAATATTTTATTAATGTGCCATACTCTATAAACAATAATTTTGAGTATTATACTAGTATGGTATTATGTCTATTGTATTGGTAATTTTAGGTTTTTGAAAGTTAGAGAGGTGTTTTATATGGATTTCGAAAGGGAAAAAAAGTTAATAGGTGAAAAAAAATATTCTATTCTAAAAGAAGATTTGATAAATACACCACCTATTGATATAGCAGATTTTTTAGATAGTATAGAGGAAAAAGAGTCTCTCATTATATTTAGGCTTTTACCAAAAGAGATGGCGGCAGATGTATTTTCCCATATTTCTGCAGAAAGGCAGGCAGTTTTATTTAATTTAGTTAATGAATCGGAGCTTAAAAACATTTTAAATGATTTGTTTTTTGACGATAAAGTTGACCTTTTAGAAGAAATGCCTGCAAATGTAGTGAAAAAAATACTTAAAAACACAAGTGAAATGGAACGTAGATTAATAAATCAGTTTTTGATGTATCCAGATTATTCTGCAGGAAGTTTGATGACAATTGAATTTGTGGATTTAAAGAAGGAGATGACTGTAAAGGAAGCCCTTGAAAGGGTCAGAAAAAATGCACCTGACAAAGAAACCATTTACACTTGCTATGTTACAGATGCACAAAGGCGTTTAGAAGGCACTATTTCTTTAAAGGATTTGGTTTTAGCTGATGGGGAAGTT